>CAYOSC010000006.1:0-42469 GCA_964406525.1 uncultured Candidatus Saccharibacteria bacterium
TAATACGCTTTTCCTCAGGACGCGTTCCTCGAACCCGTCGTCACGGGTCTCGGCCTCTCATTCGCACGTTACGCTGTCTGCCTGCGTCGCTCAAGAAAGAAAGTTTGCACTTTCTTTCTGCTCGCTATCCTCGGCAGTTCGGTCGTGACCTCCGAAAGCCTTCGGAAAAGGTATTAAAGGAACATAGCAACTTTTCTACAAAAAGATTGTATTTAGTTTCTTATAGTATTCCTCTAAGTTGTATGGTCGTTCTCCTTTTGGGATTTGGTGTAATGGTTAATCCAGGATTATTCTTAGTAGATAAAAGTAGTGCGGTAACGATACGGGATGAGTGGGTAGTAGAGGACAAAGATAGTAAATCTGCTACTAGTCAGAATATCGGTAACGATAATACCAGTGACAATACAACAAGGAACAATATAACAAGTAATGAAGTAGATGGGACACCCGCTGGGGAGTTTGACGACATAGAAGAATCGGTGAGCCAAGATATATCCGAGGATGTAGCGAGCGAATCTGACATTATGCCGTTAGCAGAATTGCCAGCTGGGATTACCTTCTCCATCGGTGGTGCAGACAAAGATGCTACTATTGAAGCTACACCTGGAGTGGTAGCATACCGAGAACATACAGTAACAGTAAACCTTACTAATGCGGATGAGTATGCCATGTTTATCTCGGGTAATAGTGATATAGTACTAGATACTAATAACGCTGCTAAGCTAGTTGGTATGACTAATGCTACAATAGGTACTAACATCCCAGCCGGACAATGGGGCTATGGCTGGGATTATACTGGTAGCAAGAGCAAAGAAGAAATGACTTACCAAGCAGTACCGAGTACACAGACCGAAATACTAACACCAAACATTGATGCTGCTACTAATACGGTTAGCTTTACTGGTAAACTAAACTTTGCAGGTAAGTTTCCAGAAGGAGCAGCCGTGGGTAACTATACGGGAGGAACAGCTACACTAGCACTAGTAGTATCACCTAAAGGCACAACAGCTGGAGCTTTATGGAAGAAGGCTGACGGAAGTGATAGTAATTATTATTCTGGCATACATACCATGCAAGAGATTGATACTGTAACTAGGGATGGTGGATTCTGTAAGAACAATCCTATAATACAAACTGGCTGGACAATTGAGCTACAGGATAACCGTGGGCCAAACCCGGTAGAAAAGTATAAGATCGTCAAACTAGAAGATGGTAACTGTTGGATGCAACAAAACCTCCGACTCGGTGGCACTTCTGCCATGAACCTAACTCCAAGTGATACCAATATCAAGAGTAACTGGACATTACCAGCTGCGGTAACATCATGGAATACGAGTAATTATGCAGTAGCACAAACTAGGATTGGTAGCACTAGTTTAAGCAGCAGTTGGCAAACAAGTTGGGGTAATTATTACTCATGGTGTGCGGCTACAGCTGGAACTTGTAGTGAATCAACGGCTGACAACGTGAATGTATCTGGTAGTATTTGTCCAAAAGGTTGGCACTTGCCTTCCGGTGGTAACTCCAGCAACACTGGCACTAATACTGGTCAGAATAGTGAACTCTATAAGCTATTCGGTGCAGATGGTGCTAACTTAGGCAGTAACTGGCAAACAAGGTTCAATACTATTATCGCTTCACCTTACCTATTTCCTGCCGCTGGCAACTACAATGGCTCGCTCCGCAATGCGGGCGCCAACGGGTACTATTGGTCGCGTACGTCTAGTGCTAGTAGCAACGCGTACATCCTGTACTTCGTTAGTGGCAGTTTCGCCCCGGGTGCGAGCAGCCTCAGTCGCTACGTCGGCTTCTCCGTGCGGTGCGTCGCCGACTATTAAGACATAACATGGCCCATGGGGGATAATTCAGAAAATGGATTATCGGTGAGCTGAAGCGAAAATCCTCCTCATGAGAATGGGGAGGATTTTGGTGGGATTTAATATTAAAAATGGTTAATTACCATGATAAATTGGAAGAATAACAGGGAAGAAATGTGGATGAACTTGTAAAGGCTGTACAAGTTGGATGTAAGAAACCGACGTGCAGATGAAAAAGTTATTCTTGGCTAAGGTTAAGAATAATGAGCCAAATATAGCTCTATTTATTTTTTAGTTTAGCCCGTCAGTTTTTGCTGTCTATTTTTTGCGGGAGAGGCGGTTGAGGCGGCGGAGGAAAAGGTAGAGGCGATATTTGAATTTATTAATTGGGAGGTCCCAGGTGCCGGAGTGGTCGACTTGGTGGCCGCCGAAGGATTTCTTGAACTTAGTGAAGCCGTACCAGGGGTGATAAGGGTCGTCGGAGGTGGTGATGCCCCAGAAGTCGAAGGTGTGGGCACCTTGGGATTTGGCGTCGAGGATCATCTGGACGAGGAGGATGGCGCCGGGCATGAGCTTGCGGTAGGCGTCGTCGGCGGCGGCGTGGGCGTAGTAGCGGGTGCCGTCGTAATCGTAAACCAGGGCGGCGGCGACGGGGATGGGAGAGCTGGGGGCAGCTGCGGACGGAGCGGAGGTGATGGTGGAATCAGAATCAGAAGTAGGAGTGATATCGGGGATGGCGCCGGGGAGAGTCTCGGCGATGTAGAGGGTGGCGAAGCCGGCTTTGAGCTGATGTTTGAGATGATTGGTGTCTTGGGGGGTGAAATGATTGCGCTGGCTGACGCCATTGAGGAGGGAAGTAAGAATGGTGATTTGCTCGGGGTCGGTAGTAGAGCGGAGAGTGAAACCTTTCTCGGCGCGGTGGCGCCAGAGGCGAGTCTTGTTTTTGTCCATGGGGCGGAGGATGTCGTCGGTGGGCTGGGTGAGGTCGATCACCCAAGTGTGGGCGGGGTCGAGATCGTGAGACTTAATGAGGCCTAAATTTGCCATTTCTGAGGCCGGAAAAGCATAAGTGGGTTCTATACGCACGAAGAAGGCGTGATGGGCCTTAGCGAGCGAATTCAGAGCCGCTAGGGCATGTTTGAGCGCGGGGAGGGGGTTGGTCTCGTCCAAGACCGGGCCGTAAGGGCAATAAAGATAGTCGCCGAGCGGAGTGTGATGCTGGGTGGCGAGGAGCTGGTAGTCGCTAGATTCGAGCCAGTAGGTCGGGTGACCTTCGAGCTCGGAATAGTGCTCCCAGGCGTGAGATTGTAATAAATTTCCCTTCATTAGGAATATTATAGCATGGAAGTATGCAGATTTGCGAAATAGAAAACGGGCCTTCTTGCGAGGACCCGCTGAAGCTCGGAAAGCTTCGTTTAATTGATTGGAGGTTCCATTGGCCAAGTATGCCCAACTTGATATACTATTTCTTACGTACTGAAGGTTAAACGGGATTGTTTACGACACTGCTTGTTGGATTATGGATAGCTATCGTGCTTGAGACGTTTCTTGCAACATGTCTTCGCGTATAGAGCAGTTTGACTGGGGTCGATCACGAGCGTTCCAGCTGAATCCGCCTTGAACGGGGAAGCTGGTAGAGGTGATATAGACCGGCGCCAGTGAGACGAACCAGTGCGGCAAGTTTGCCGTGAAAGATGCGGCGGCCGCGATAGCTAAAAGAGAAAGTTGAGGTTCGAAATACGTCATGTTGTCATCTCCTGGGCCTTAAGAGCTTGATAGAGAGTGGATAGCAGCCGGAAAAGACACGGCTGAGCGTACAGAACATTCCTTGAGTGGGTACGTCTTGGTAGGTTCGTAGAGGATTTACTTCAAGCTTCTAGGGATAGATTGTATGGGTCCATAAACCTAGACATTAAAGTAAATGGCTCATCGAAGCCTAGGGGTCGGCGCGAATCGGCCGAGACGTACAGCGATGACGGACAATGTCGCGATCTTGGTACGGTTTGATATACTTACCTCCTTTTTAAAGTGCTCCATTAGTTTGACACGAGTGGTCTCGCGCATCTCAAATCGTTTTCTCTCGCCGATACTGGCGATACCCACGCTGGGCTTGAGGCGAATGGTGCCTACTGACCTTCGGCAGATGAAGCCTGTGCCGAGCGGGGCGCCGGATGTATTTGAGCGCGGGTAGCGGTATGAAGTCTGCCGTCTAGCGGTCTATCGCGAAATGCGACGACTAAAACCTGCTCTCTGGGAGTCTACTACACAAAACGCATACATCGGGCGGAGATGCTAATGGGCGGTACTTCTCTAGTGATAGAGAAGATAGTACGTATTATAGCGTACGGAAGAGGTAGAGTCAAGAGGAAAATAGGAGTTTGCGAAAAGGGTTCGAGATGATAAGGGCTGGGTTATTTGATCGGGGTGCGGGGGAGGATGTCGAGGTGATAGGGGTCGACAGGCGGGATGCCGGATTGGATTTCGTAAAAGGTGGCGGCGCCGACCATGGCAGCGTTGTCGCCGGTGAACTTCAGCTCCGGGAAGAAAAGGGGAAGGTCAGGGAACTGAGCGTAGGCTTGGTCGCGAAGGATTTGGTTCGCGCTGACGCCGCCAGCGAAGACGAGAGATTTAGCATCGGGATGTTGCTGGAGGGCGAGCTGAAGCTTTTCTAATAAAATGGCGCAGGCGGTGGATTGGAAGGAAGCGGCGAAGTCAGATTGTTGCTGTGGAGTCAAGTGGTGAGAAAGCTCGTATGATGGCGTAGTAATGGAAAGATGGCAAGCGGATTGGACGGCGCGGAGGACGGCGGTCTTGAGGCCGGAGAAAGAGAAGTCGAGGCCATCAATCTTCGGATGTGGGAGAGGGTATTTAGTAGGGTCGCCATCGAGAGCGGCTTGGGCGATGGAAGGGCCGCCAGGGTAGGGAAGGCCGAGGATCTTGGCGACTTTGTCGAAGCATTCACCGACGGCGTCGTCGCGGGTGGTGCCAATGATGTCGAATTGATTATGAGCGGGCATGTAGATGATCTGAGTGTGGCCGCCAGAGATGACAAGGGAGAGGAGAGGGAAGGAGGGGATAGCGCTGGCGTGTGATTGATTATCGTTATGAAGCCAGTTGGCGTAGATGTGGGACTTGAGATGATGGACGGCGTAAAGGGGCTTATGCCAGAGGATGGCGAGTATGCGGGCGGTAAGGGTGCCGATGAGGAGAGAACCGAGGAGACCAGGAGCGTAGGTAACGGCGATGTAATCGATGTCGTTTTGAGTGAGGTGGGCGTCGGCGAGGGCCTGGTGGATGACGGGAAGGATGGCTTCGAGATGGGAACGGGCGGCGACTTCGGGGATTACACCACCATAAGCGGCGAAAATATCAACTTGCGAAACGACGACATTGCTGATGATCGTGGCGTCGTCGCCAATGATGGCAGCAGCGGTTTCGTCACAGGAACTTTCGATAGCGAGGATTTTCATATAAGATATATTATAGCATGTTTTGGGGGAGGAGGGTAGGGCTACGAAATATGAGGTTTGCAAGGTGGAGCTGGGCGACAAAAAGAGCGGACGAGACATTTGACTTATTTAAGAAACTTTGTTAGAATGGGGGCATAAACTAAATTATTGATTGTTCTTAGCTTTACGGCTGAGAACAATTTTTATGTCTGAGTTTTTGTATTGGAACTCAAGAGATAAAGTAATTTTGCTCACGCTCACCCTTTCTACATTGTTAATATTATAGTGGTATCGACCAGAATAATTAAGTCAAAGCTCGCCGCTCTTGTATCTAAGAGTAGCAGATGAGGGAGCGAAAGTAAACCCCTGGGGGTAGAAAATGTGCTATTTGTCGGAGGCGGTGATGATGACGTCTGTGGCGTAGGTGCCGGAGGGGAGAGTAGGGGAGATGGAGATGCCGACGTAGTAGGTGTGCTTGGTGGCGGGGTTGCCGTCGGTGTTAGTTATGGTTTCTTTAGAATTGTATAAGTTTTGCGGAGTGGTGGTGATGGGGAGAGCGTAGGATTTATTATTAGAATCACCAGTACCATCCCAGAAGCCCCAAGAATTATTGCCGGGCTGGACGGGGTTGGTGGCAGAGACGGGAGAGATTTCTGCGGTAGTAACGGTTGGATCTTTGAGTGCGGGCTGGGTAGAATGGATAGTGATATTGTAGTTGGTATTACTGGAGATGGTAGCGGTAGCAGTACCTTCAGCGATTTCGGTAGAATCGGCGGTTTCATCCATACCGGAGGTAGCGTCGATGCTGATAATAGAAGGCATAGTGACGGTGACATTGCCGTCCTTACTTTCTGACCAGGTAGGCTTCTCAATCTTTTCTAACCCACCTGGGGCGACGCACCGCACAGAGAAACCGAAGTAGCGACCGTCGTCGCGCGTACCCGGGCGGAAAAGGCTGCTATCGAAGTACAGGCCGTACGCGGCCGTGCTACTGTAGGCCGTACTGGACCAATAGCGGCCGTTGAAGCCGACATTGTTGAGCGAGCCATTGATAGCGACGCAGCCAGCGACCGGAAATAGGTAAGGTGACGCAGTAATAGAGGACTTGTTTAAGCCGTTAGTAAGGTTATATAATTCACCATTAGTGTTACCCGTCGGTAATTTCCAACCCTTCGGGCAAATACTTGCTGAAGCTACTGCCCCGTTTGACGTAGCACTAGTACAAGTACCAGCTGTAGCCGCACACCAAGTGTAGTAGTTACCATTAGTTCCACTCCCAGCACGCGACATTACTGCTGAGCTATCACTAGTCCAAGTGCCAGAAGTAGAGTAAGCCTGGGTAGTAGCTGTTGGTGTCCAGCTATAAGCAGTTCCATCAGCCTTAGATCCTTCAATGGCTGTACCGCTAGTTAGATTTAGCTGGAGGTTTTGTTGCATCCAACAGTTCTTATCTTTAGTTTGCTTAATAATGATATAATATTTGCCATCACGACTATCGGTTAGTGTTTCCGTATCGCCTTCGTCAGTATTAGAGCAGATTTGCTGGGTCATCTCTTGCATATTAGAAATATCATGAATGGTGCGGGAATCACCGGCGGCATAAACATGAGATGTAGGGTGAGTGGTGGGGGAAGCAATAATAATGCCCAGTGCCAAAAGTAAGACTCCGATGCTAGCAAAAGCAAAAGTCATTCGTACTTTTCTTTTGATATAAGGTTGATGTATTTTTATCATGGAGCCCTCCTTTTGGTCAAATTTTCACCCTGAGGGTCATAACAAAAATGGCACCACAGGGTGCGTAACTACAAGTCAGTGACTTTTACATCACAGAATTGTGACCCCATGTGGCGCCATTTTTATCTGTGATGTCAAAAAGTCTGACTTTTGGACTTAGACTTGTAATTACGCATTCCTATTGTAACATGGGCAGGAAATTTTGGGGAAATTTTGGGGCTAGGGGGTTGTAATTTTGTGATGATTTGTGCTAGGGTAGAGGTAGGCAGCGGGCCTCTCTTGCGAATTAACATTAATTATGCAGGGGAAAGGAGGTATGTGCTGTGGGTTTTACAATTCGTATCAAACGATTGCGCTTAGAGTTCACTCTGGGCTGGCTTTATATCAAAGTTAAAATCGGTGTCGCCCCTCGAAAGAAGAAGCGACACTAACAAAACATAACTCCATTCTATCACCTATCTCAAAAATGGGCAAGAGGTCCGCTGCCGGATTTGGTGAGTTTATTATCGGAATTTTAAAATAAGGGTTGCAATCTTAGAAGTATGGTACAATGTTAATATGGTTAAAGCTACGTCTACGAAAAAAGGAGGTACGGCGAGTCGGGCGGGGGCGAAGAAGTCGACGCGAGGCCGGAAGAAAACTACCAAAAAATCAACGGCTGAGTATGAGCTGCCGGGAGGGTTTTGGCGGCAGATTATAGCGATCTTGATGTTGCTGGTGGCGGTGGTGCTGATTTTTTCGTGGATGGGGGACGGAGGGGACCTGCTGAATACGACGGACCATATTCTGAATGAATGGATCGGACGGGCGAGGTATCTATTGCCGGCGCTATTGGCGTGGCTGGCGGTGAAGATTTTCCGGAGTGAGAATAATAAATTGCCGCCGGTGATGTGGACGGCGTCGATATTGATGGTGTTCTGGGGGGCAGGGGTGTTTGGGCTGTCGACGGTAGGACAGCCGCATCCGAACGGCGGGATGATCGGTGAGTGGCTGAATAGCTTCATGGTGCAGATTTTGAACCCGAGTGCGGCGATTATTATATATATTATATTGATATTTGTGACGTTGCTATTCATCCTGCAGATGAACCCGGTGACGGCGTTTAAGGCGATTGGGAGCTTGTTCCGGACGACGGAAAAGAAGGCGGATGAAGAAGTAGCGGAGGCGAAGAAGACGCGAGAGCCGAAAGAGAAATTGAAGCCAGCGCCGAAATTGTCTGACCTAGATGTAGAGATTACGGTGAATGCGGTGGATGAAGATGCAGCGAAGCCGAAGGTGAAGAAGGAAAAGACGGGTTTGTTTGCGAAGTTTGGCAAAAAGAAGGAAAAGGCCGAGGAGACGAAGCCGGTAGAGGAGAAGGCAGAAGCGGCGCCGGAGAAGGCGACGGACCGGGCGCTGGTGGCGATGACGGATCCGAACTGGAAGATGCCAGGGTTGGAACTGCTGGAGAAGAAGCAGTCGCCGGCGGATGCGGGGGATGTGCGGCAAAATGCGGCGTTGATTAAATCGACGTTGGCGGATTTTGGGATCGATGTAGAGATGGGTGAGGCGAACAAGGGGCCGCGGGTGACGCAGTATACGATGCGGCCGCCTGCGGGGGTGAATTTGTCGAAGATCTTGGCGCGCGATAAGGAGCTGGCGCTGAACTTGGCAGTGGATAAGATCCGTATCGAGGCGCCGATACCGGGGACGAGACTGGTAGGCGTAGAAGTGCCAAATATCAAGCCGGCGGATGTACGGCTGCGCGGGGTGCTGGATAGTAACGAATGGAAGAAGGCGTCGGCGGAGGATCCGTTGGCGTTCGCAGTGGGGAAGGATTTGTCGGGTAAGACGGTGGTGGCGAACCTGGCGAAGATGCCACACTTACTAATTGCTGGTACGACTGGTTCAGGTAAGTCGGTGATGACGAATACGTTGATCGCGTCGCTGCTGTATCATAATGCGCCGAGCGATATGAAATTGATCATCGTGGACCCGAAGCAGGTGGAGATGGTTCAGTATAATGATATTCCACATCTATTGGCGCCGATTATTAACTCGGTGGAGAAAGCACTGTCGGCGATGAAGTGGGCGGTGAACGAGATGGAGAAGCGCTACACAATCATGGCAGAAGAGAAGGTGCGGAACATCGGCGACTACAACACAAAGATGATGCGGAAGGCGGCGGAGGGGAAGCCGGCACCGAAGAAGGTAGAAGTGAAGGCGGAAGGGGCGGAGCCGGAGGAGACGAAGGCAGAAGAACCGATGCATGAGAGTGAGCGGATGCCGTATATTGTAATTATTATCGATGAGATGGCGGACCTGATGATGATGGCGGGGAAAGATCTAGAAATGCTGATCGTGCGGATTGCGCAGAAAGGCCGCGCGGCGGGGATACATCTAGTGCTGGCGACGCAGCGTCCAGAAGCGAAGGTGATCACGGGCTTGATCAAGGCGAACATTCCGGGGAAGATCGCGTTTGCGGTGGGGAGTCAGATCGACTCGAGGATTATGCTGGATCAGCCGGGGGCGGAGAAATTGCTGGGTAAGGGCGATATGCTGCTACTGACGACGGACATGATGGGGAAGCCAAGGCGAATCCAGGGGGCGTGGGCGAGCGATGAAGATGTGGCGAAGGTGACGGATTTCTTGCGGGCACAGCGGGCACCAGAGTATAATAATGAAGTCCTGGCGCAGGCGGTACAGATCAAAGGAATGGGGCCAGCGGACGGCGGAGCGATCGGTGACCTGGGTAGGAGATATGACCCGAACGATCCGGTGGTGCGGAAGGCGATCGAGATTACACTCCGGCAGGGGAAGTTCTCGACGGCGAGCTTGCAGACGTGGCTGGGGAAGGGGCACGGGTTTGTCTCGGGCTTGGCGATCTGGCTAGAGGAAATCGGCGTGATTGGACCGGCGAATGGGCATAAGCCGAGAGACGTACTGATCTCTTCGATGGAAGAGTTTGAGGAATTGGCGGGGAAGTAGAGGGATTTGTGCGTAGAGCCTCCGGCGGTGAGTCGGGGGCTTTTTTGAGGGGGCAGTGATGGTTTGGTAGGGTGAGAGTTTGATGATGGATTGAGATGATTTTTGAAGAAAAGATGATGGTAGTGCTTGTAGACTTTGGAAGATTTGTTCTAGACTAGGGGTAGCGGCTAGCTAGGAGTGTAAGCTGCCTAACAAAATAAAGTAATGGATGGAATAAAATGGTTGAAGAAAAGCATTTTGACGAATGGAACGAAATAAAAAAGCTGCGGCATAGCTCTGGTAGAATTCCGGTGATTAAGGATGGTGAGATTTGGTGGTGCGCAATGGGTGAAAATGTCGGTGTGGAGATTAATGGTAAAAATGAATCATTCTCACGTCCCGTCTTGGTGTTGAAAAAGCTGAGTCGGTTTGGTTTTATGGGGATTCCATTGACGTCGCGAGAATACGAGGGGAGTTGGTATGTTGGATTCGTTTTTCGTGATAAGAAACAAACTGCGGCTTTGGCACAAGCGCGGGTGATGAGTGTGTCGCGACTATATGAAAGAATGGGCGTTACTACGAGAGGAGATTTTCAAAAGGTGAAAGATGGATTTGGGAAATTATATTTGGGCTTGGAATAAAAAATATCCCCTGGCGCCATGTTTTTCATGACCGGGGGTGTGCGGGGGGTGTCCCGAATATGCTCTTATTGTAGCACGTTTGGATGGGGAAGACAAGAGGTTTCCAGGAATCCGCTGGTGATTTTTGTGGAAAGTGACATTTTCTGATGTTGACAACAGATTTTTGCGGAATGTTGGCGGAGGGGGAGAATGTGTGGTACAATGAGAATGTATCGAATTCAAAAAGGTTAATCCGAATTAGGATATTGCAACGTAGATTTTTTGAATGGCATCACGAGCCAAATCTATTGTTGCAACCCTTGGGTTAGCCTTTGGATTCGATACACCCTCGTGGTGCCATTTTTGTTTAGTTGCGTTGCCAAAAGTGGTGCCCCTGGAGGTTATATAAATCTAGCAGGGCTTTTGCTAGGGAAGATATTGCACTTTTATTTCTCGACTCTACATTTTTACTAACGGGGCTAGGGTGGACCTCTCCTCATCTCGAGCTGGAGTTGGCTATTTCCGACGTTGATTACGAGAATCGGACCCGGTCCAGCCCAAATAGTTAAAGCCCCTTTTAGCAAAAATGCTAGAGTCGAGAAAATCAAGACATCTCTAGCAAAAGCCTACATGAATCCACAAAAGGAGGGCGATCATGCACTACAAGAAACGTAAACTTCATAAGCTACATAGTATTCCAATAGGCTTATGTAATAAAGAAAAGTTGTATTTAGTTTCTTATAGTATTCCTCTAAGCTGTATGGTCGTTCTCCTTTTGGGACTCATAATAATGGCTAATCCGGATCATTTCGCTAGCCAGAAAAGTTATGCCATAGAAACAGACGAATCCAGTGAGTCTAGTGAAGAAGGCAGCAATAGCATGGCCCGAGTAGCTCCTACTCCAACTATCGCCCTAAATGTAACAAGTGATACTCATGATGGCTATGGTAACGATGTGGCCGGACAAGTAACAACTGCACCAGGAGCAGGTACAGCTTATCGTAGTCATAAGATAAATATTACAGGTTCTAATATCTTAAGCTATAGTCTAAAGATCTCTGGTCCGACGAACTTAACACCTTCGTCTGGCGCTAGTACAACAATAAGTGGTGCTGGAGGTAAGACTGGGAGTAGTATGACCGGTAATACTTGGGGCTATGCTTGGGGGCAAGATAGTGAAGCCGTAGAGGAAATGACGTATAATACAATGTCAACCAGCGGCACTGGACTATCTTGCGATAGCCCATCGAGCTATAATGTAAACTGTGAGAGGAAGCTAGTCTTCGGGGCGAACTTCGGGGTAGATGCCGATCCTGGTACTTATACATCCCAAGTACAGTTATCACTCACGGCTACACCAGCAATAGTAACCTATACACTATCGTATAATGCTAATGGTGGTAGTAATGCACCAACGGCACAAACGGTAGATTCTGCTGATGCTTCGTATCAGTTTACGATCAAGGATAAAGGTAGTATGGCTAAGACGGGCTATAACTTCTTGGGCTGGAGTAAAAGTAGCTCAGCCACGACTGCAGATGCTACTTATGATCCAGGTAAAACCGTCACTCTCCAGAAAGATAATCCGAGCTTGACGCTGTATGCCGTATGGAAAGCGATTACGCTAGATGCAATTACTACGATGCAAGAGATGACGCCAGCGATTTGTACGAATGCAGCAGCTGGGGCGACAAAAAGCTTGAAAGATACTCGTGATAACAACAATTACAATATCGTAAAACTCGAAGATGGTAGATGTTGGATGCAACAAAACCTCCGACTGACTGGCAGTAGAACCTTAACTTCCAGCGATTCTAACGTGAGTAGTAACTGGTCAATGCCGGCTTCACTAACGAGTCTGTCTAGTACTAACTTTTCCTCTAGTGATTACTATAAGGCAGAATCATACTATCAATCTGGTACCCTTAGTACTAATGGTGTATACTATTCCTTCACCGCAGCTACAGCGGGTGCTGCTACTAGCAGTGTAACTAGTGGAGAAGTAGGCGGAACAAATGGTAATAGTGTTTGTCCGAAAGGCTGGATGCTACCAACTAACTCTGAGTACAGTAATATGCTTAGTAAGGCAGGTATAGGTAATAATTCTACTGGCTCTACGAAGATTAGAAATGCACCTTACAGTTTCCCATACGCGGGCTACGTCCGCAATGGTTCCCTCCGCGATGTGGGCTCCAACGGCTACTATTGGTCGCGTACTGTCGGCAATTCCGACAGCGCCTACCGCCTGAACTTCTATAGTAGCGCTGTCGTCATGGGCAACGGCGCTCGCTACCTCGGTTTCTCCGTGCGGTGCGTCGCCCCCCAGTAAATTAGGCATAACATGGCTGGTCTAATATAATTTTTATAAAAGTAAAACATGACGGGAGCAGGACTATCTCGGTGGGGCGGGGTAGTCCTGCTGCTGGGGGATAAGAATATTGATATTTTGCAGGAAATGATGTTGAAGGCAGTTTATTCGAGAGGGAATTTGGGAGAAAAACAGGGAAGAAATGTAGGTGAACTTGTATTTTCTGTACAAGTTGGGGTTGTAATTGGCGGAGAATGAGAGTATACTGAGAACATAAGTAGAATAGGAAAGAACAGTAGAGAATGATGAAGAAACAGGACGGAAAGGAGCAAAAGAAGGTGACGATGGGCGATGTGGATGAGAAAATGATGATTTATGAGACGGGCGGAAAGCAGGTGAAGTTTAGCTTGGGGGCGGAAGAGACGATTTGGGCGACGCAGGCGCAGATGGCGGAGCTGTTTGATATTACGCCGCAGACGATTGCGAGACATTTGAAGTCGATTTATCAGGAGGGGGAGCTGGAGGAGGATCGAACTTGTACAAAAAATGTACAAGTTGCCCGGGAGGGGGAGCGTGAAGTGACGCGTGTGGTAAAAATGTATAATCTGGATGTGATTATCTCGGTGGGGTACAGGGTGAACTCGCGGAAGGCGACGGATTTCCGGATCTGGGCGACGCGGGTGCTGCATGATTATATCGTAGAGGGGGTGGCGGTGAATGAGCGAAGGCTGGCGGAGCTGACGAGCGTGCGGCTGAGAGAAGTGAGTGGGACGCTGGAGATTGTGAAGCGGCTGATGGCGCAGGCGGATTTCGCGGAGGACGAGGCGAAGGGGGTGCTAGAGGTGATTACGCAGTATGCGCAGACTTTCCGGACGCTGGGGGAGTATGATGAGGGGTATGTGCGGCTGCGCGACGAGCGGAAGGCGAAGCGGACGCTAGAGGTGGGGGAATGTATGGAGATGATCGGGGAACTGAGGGAGCGGATTCATGTGGGGGAGATGTTTGGGAAGCCGCGGGGTGATGCGTTTGACGGGGCGCTGAGAGCGGTGTATCAGAGCTTTGGTGGGGAAGATGTGTACGCGACGGTGGCGGAGAAGGCGGCGAATTTGCTGTATTTCATCATCAAGGATCACCCGTTTTTCGATGGGAATAAGAGGATTGGGGCGTTCCTGTTTATCGTGTTTCTGACGATGAATGAATATCAGCTGACGTCGGAGGGGGTGCCGAAGATCTCGGATCGGGCGCTGACGGCGCTGGCGCTGATGGTGGCGGAGAGTGATCCGAGGGAGAAGGGGTTAATCGTGGCGGTGGTGTGTAAGATGCTGGAAGGATAAGATAGAGGATGTAATGGTATAAAAAAGAAGCTCTCGCGGTAGGTACCTTCGGCGCCGTGCGAGTGCTTCGATATTTGTATAATATCAAATCAGAGCGGGAATATCAATGATTTGGCCGCCATTCTCTGGGGGTGGTTGCGGAATGGGGATGGGTGTGGTATAATGAAGGAGTATATTAGCTCAGTGAGCGGGTGAGTGGAAGAGACCCAGAGCCGCGCTTGCTTTAACCAAAGGAGTTGTAATGAAAAATTACGAACTTTCGCTGCTTTTTCATCCGGATCTCGAGATGAATTTGGAGCCAGCCACCGCTAAGGTCAAGGAATTGATCGAGAAGAATGGTGGTAAAATTACCAAGGAAGTCAACGACGGGAAGAAACGGTTGGCTTACGCGATTAATGGTCAAGATTTCGCGGTGTATTATTACTACGAGGCGGAATTGCCGGCGGATGCACCGAAGAAGATTGAGAGCGTTTTAAATATTACAGACGAGATTTTGCGTTATTTGTTGGTAAAGGTGGATGAGCGCAAGCTGAAGTATGAAGCGAAGCAGGCTGCTCGGAAGCCACACGGTGAAGATGCCAACGATAACGGAGAACAGAAATAATGAGAGGCTTTGCGAAGGCTTTTGTAGCAGGTAACATGACGCGCGACCCAGAGATGCGCGCGACGCCATCTGGGGCGCAGGTGTGCAACTTTTCCTTGGCGGTGAATCGCTCGTTTAAGGGTGCGGACGGTAACCAACAGGATCAGGTGTCGTACATCGAATGTGTAGCCTGGGGGCGAGCGGGCGAGACGATCGCACAGTACACGAAGAAAGGTTCGAGTATCATGGTGACTGGCCGACTTGAGCAGAGAAGCTGGGAAGATAAAACTTCTGGTCAGCGTCGCTCACGCACAGAGGTGGTCGTGGAGGACTTCACGTTCCTCGGTGGTGGGAATGGTGGTAACGGTGCCGGAGCTGGTAGCTACAGCGGCGGTTCGAGCGCCGGTAGCCGGGCAAGTGCGAAGAAATCAGACGATTTCGTACCAGACGACTTGCCAGAAGATGAGGCAATTAACTTGGATGATATTCCATTTTAGTAGGTGGGGAAGGAGAAAATATGAGAAAAGTAAAGACTAATCCAAATCTATATTTTGATTATCGAGATGTGAAGACATTGCAGCGCTATATTGATGTTTACGGTCGAATTGAGCCGATTTCTAAGACCGGCTTGACGGCGAAGCAGCAGCGGCAACTAGCAGTAGCAATTAAGCGCGCAAGGCATTTGGCACTTCTTCCATTTGTAGCAGAACGCTAACAAATGGAAGAGGGGGTAGCGTTTTGATAAACGCTACCCTGCCTGAGCCTTTGTGAATAACGCCTTATTACTTTGTCAGTGTCTGCGTTGCGCGGTCGCCGTATGTTAAATACGCCTCCCTGTGCTACTCGTCACTTCCGCGTACTAAGGCCTTCTTCACAAAGGGTTCGTAATTTTTAATAGAAGTATGGAGGAAACTATATGTATGGTCCAACCGATTTAAAGAAAAACGTGTTGATTACCTTGGATGGGCAGCCGTATAAGGTGATTGAATATTCGCAAAAAGTGATGGGGCGAGGTGGCTCGATCGTGAATGTGAAGGTGAAGAACTTGATCACGGGGGCGCTGTTACCAAAGACTTTCAAAGGGCAAGAGAAAATTGAGCCAGCGGAAGTCACCACGAAGAAAGTACAATATCTCTATAAGGATGATGAGAAATTCTACTTCATGGATCCGGAGACGTTTGAGCAATATGAGCTAGCGGCGGATATGGTGGGGGATGCGAAAGATTTCATGCGCGATGGCGATGAAATGGAAATCCAATTCTACAATGGGACCGCGATTAACTTGACCTTGCCGAAGAACATTTGGCTGGAGGTGACTTATACGGAGACGGCGGTGAAAGGTGATACGACGAGCTCGGTGCAGAAGGATGCAACCCTGGAGACTGGCGTAGTAATTAAGGTGCCGGCGTTTATCAAGACGGGCGATGTGGTGTCAGTAGATACGGAGACTTACGCGTATCGTGAGCGCAAGAAATAAAAATTGCCAAGCATAGGAAAAGCCCCCTCTAGGAGGGGGCTTTTAAGGTGCATGCTCTTAGCTTCCTTTTGGTAAGCGAGAGAAAGGTCTCGAAGTGTGCTTACTTAGCGGGAGTGAGAGTAGATTTGGAAAGGAGATTTGCCATGATCTGAGCGACCTGGGCACGGGTGGCTTGCTCGCGAGGACCAATCTTGCCGTTGCCGAAACCACTGATGAGGCCATTGTCGATAGCCCATGCCATGGCTTCTTCGGCCCAGACGCTGGTCTTACCAGCATCAGAGTACTTGGCCAGGCTGGCGGCGTTGCCGGAGTGGCTCCCATAGTAGCGCCAGAGCATAGTGACTAACTGCTCGCGGGTAATGTTGGACTGGGGATTGGTGCCATCGCTGATACCGTTGGCTACGGCCCATTCCATACCCTTGGTGTACCACGGTTTGCCACCGCTGGTGTCAACATTGGCTAAACGGGCGATGACGGTCATAAGCATACCACGCGTGGTGGGGCTATTGGGATCGAATTCGGTAGCGGAGACGCCACTGAAAATCGTCCGAGCGGTCGTATATGTGATGGCTTTTTCGTACCAAGCGCCACTGGGCACATCGGTGAAAGCCTTGCTATTATCAATGACTTTAATAGTGTCGCCATTTTCGATCGGGACGATCAGGTATCCTCCGCTGACGCGAGATTCTCTGATGACGCCGAGGGGCGTGAGACGAGTTTTGCTCGCTACGGCGATGGCGACAGTGCCCGAATTGGCTGAGGTGACCGGAATGGCGATAGTAACTTTTTCACCATAAGCGAGCTTGAGGCTGATGGTCGGTGCTTTGTCGCGGTTGCGAGAAACTTTGAGTGTAGTGATCGGCAGATTTACAGGTTTAGTACCAGCTTCGGTAATGGCGCTGGCGGAAAGATCGACTACCAATCCGGTGAGGCCGGTAGAGTTGGACTTGGCAACAACTACGGTGCCATTCTTGTGCTGAGTGGTCGCAGTAGTGATGCCGGTGGTCTTATCGGTAACTGTCGTAGTGGTACTGCCGTCGGGATTGGTAACGGTCGTGCCGTCGCCCGGGGTCGGGGAAGGACTGGGAGAAGGGCTGGGAGAGGGGCGAGGAGAAGGAGTTGTACTTCCGCCTCCGCCGCCACCGCCACCGGTGTTTCCGCCTCCGCTGCCGCCGCTACTGCCACCGGTAGACTTGGTACCAGCGGTACCGCAGACGGGACATGTGTCGGTAGTCGCAATCTGGGAGTGATTAGCCTTGTTGGGGCAATTAGTAGCAGTAATGGCAACTTCTTTAGCAGTGTCACAAGTGCCACAGGCGTAGGTCATCTTGCCAGGGGTAGATCCATTGACGTTCGTAATAACGGGATCGCCCCAGTTGTGCTCACCGTAGCCGCTGTCGTAGGCGACAGCCTCGAGGGCGGCTTTGTCAGCAGCAGTCAGTTCGGCACCATTCGCGGGAATATTGCAGCCAGGAGCAGAGCAAGAACGCCAATGATATTGGTTGTCTTTGTCGGTGCGCCAGGCGCCAGCGGTGTTGCCGGTAGACCAGCTATGCACATGGGGTGCGTCGGTCTTGACCGCTACAAACTTGGTCAGATGGTTCACGTCGAAAACGACTTTATTTCCCACGACGGGAACTTTGGCTTGCTCGAGTACGAGCGTCTCGGTAGCACTATCGCCTTCGTCGGTAGTCTTGATAACGTAGACATCAACGTAATCAGCGGCGCTCGGAGCGGGCATGGTGATATTGATCTTGTTGCCGGTAAGATTGGAAATGGGAACCTCGGTAGTAGTGTCACCAGTGCCGCTATTGTCTTTCGTGACGGCGAGCAGGGCGACTTCTACGGTGGTAGCACCGGTAGTAGTAACAGTTTCGCCATTGCCATCCTTATCCGGTAGCGGAGAATCTTTAGCAAGAGGTGCGACTTTGAGGATTACGTCGGTAGTAGCGTCGCCAGTACCGCTCGCCGTCGTAATGGCTTCCAGCGGAATCTGGACGGTACCAGCGGTGCCGGCAGTAAGTGTGATGACTGCGGTACGGGCTTTTCTGTTGCTCGCGGGATCGGCCGCGGCGGCTGTTACGAGGTCGGTAATCGCGCCTTTGTCCAGTGTGACTGTGGCGGCGGTGTTACTTTCCTTGGTGACATTCAGAGTAAGGTTGAGCGGGGAATCTGCAGTCCACTCGGTCTTATCGAGCTTCCCGGTAAGGTCGCTCTGATTGACGGTAGTAGACGCGACCCCGCTGGCTACGGTAATGTCGCTGTCACTCTTGGTGATTTCCACTTCGGCACTTGTGAGCTGAGCGATTTCTGCTGTATCGCCGAACTTGCAGGTCTCGCAGGTGCGAGTCTTTTCGCCAGGAGCGTTGATAGTGGCAGGCTTCGTAATAGTCCAGCCATCGGGGTTTTCCGTAGTGGTGCCGACCCACAGGTGCGGGCCATAGCCATCCAGGGCGGATTTGTCCTTCTCGGGGCAGTCGGCGACGGTGCACTCATGATAGTGATACTTCGTAACTGTCTTGGAGCCATCGTCATCGTTGGTGGTTTCTACGGCAATGTTCTGCCAGGCGCTAGACCAAGTGTGCTGGTGAGCTTCGGAGCGCTTACAATCGGCGCAGGCGTGAGACCAGACTTTGGTCTCGGAATCTTTGGTCCAGGTGCCGTAGGTGTGCGCAGCTTCGTCGACTTTGTTTTCACAATGTTCACAGACCTTCCAGTGTTTGGCGGGGTCGGTGTTGACGAAGGTCGCATCGGCGGCAGCAGCACAAGCCGCTTTCTCCTCGATCACTGCTTCGCAAAGTGTGCAGGTGATCTTGTGATGGCCGGCGTCGGCGCCAGTCAAGGCGGTGTAGGCGTAGGCATCTGTGCCGTCCTCATTCTTGTGCGTGCACTCCGCGGGCTTTTCTTCCGTATAGACTGCAACGTTGAACTTGACCTGGTAGTCGACGATAGCGTCGGTGTGATCGGCTTGGCTGTACTTGATAGACACCCAGCCGGTCTGACGATCGGCGTGACTCCAGGGCTTCTCGGTAGTGACTCCCCAGTAAATGGTGTCGTATTTGTTGCCGGATGCGTCAGTTTGCTGATCATCGGGATTCCCGTAGAGACTGTCTTCGATAGTGCTG
The DNA here is from genome assembly GCA_964406525.1 of uncultured Candidatus Saccharibacteria bacterium. Classification (GTDB taxonomy): domain Bacteria; phylum Patescibacteriota; class Saccharimonadia; order Saccharimonadales; family Saccharimonadaceae; genus Nanosyncoccus. The sequence goes on from CAYOSC010000006.1 coordinate 19,394, forward strand.
GGCTTTGTGCCGAAGTCGTAAGCATAATGAGCAGTGATGCCATCGCTCGGCTGCGGTAGACCAATGCCGACCCAGTAGTTTACGCCACCTTCATCGTCGCCGTTGTTGTCGGTCTCTTTGAGGCCTGTAGCGGTAACGTTGATTTGACCTTCGGTGGTCTTATCGAACTCGACTGCGTATTCGGTCGCGTGACCGTAGGTCGGGGGGTCCTGATCTGCAACGGCAGTCAGATTCGCAGCAATAACGGCCTTGGTAGGCGGTGTAACTGCGGGTTTGGGCAGGGTCACATTAAAGGTGACGGTGTACTCAGTGACTGCTTCGCCAACTTTGACGGAGACGTAACCGGTCTGGTACTCATCTTTGGTCCAGAAGTCAGGATCGCTTGCGGAGCTGGCGCCCCAGTAGATAGTGTCGTACGTTTGACCGTCGACAGTCTGGTGATCGTCGGGACCTCCGTAGTTGTCGATGGTGCCCGGCCTTGGGCCAAAACCGTAGGCATAGGACGCTTCGCCCGTCGCGGGCTGCTGGAAGCCGATACCGACCCAATAGGCAGTTGTGCCTGCAGTATTGGTGGTCTGCTTCAGATTCTCGGCCGTGAGGGTAATAGCGTTGGTGCCAGCGTCTTTGGTGAGGTCAACAGTGTACTTGTCGGCATGGCCGTAACTGGGAGCGGTTGCATCCTCAGTGACGGTCAGGTTGGCAGGTACGACTTCGGCGGGGCTTCCGCTGGCTTCGGTCGCGAAGGCTGTAGTCCCGAATGAGGACATGAGCAGCGCGACGGCCAGGAGAAGCGCAAGGAACTTGCGGAACCGGGTGGGACTCAGTGATGTGTGCTTGGTGTGCATTGATAAACCTCCTTGTTAATGTGCTTTCATGGGCCCTTTCTATACCCATGGACTAAAGTATTCCGCCAGAAAAAATTTAGCGGTTAGGTTGATTCTATCACGGTTCCGTTGCTTTGACAATGGAGGAAATGCGTGCGCGTGCGGACATTTTACAAGTGAGGTTTAAATGCGGAGAGTTATGCTCTGGGGTGGTTTTGTGATAGAATGGAGATATGGAGAAAAATGTTTCGCGGGCGGAGTTGAAATTGGCGGAGGCGGCGAAGGCTTTTGGCTATGATTTTCGGGGGAAGACGGTGATGGACATCGGATCGTCGACAGGAGGATTCACGGAGTATGTATTACGGCGAGGTGCGAAGAAGGTGGTTGCGATCGAGAAGGGCACGAAGCAGATGAAAGCGCCGCTAAGGTATGATCCAAGAGTTGAATTACACGAGAAAACGGACTTTTTACAGATAGGAAATGAGGGTGAACTTGTAAAGCTTGTACAAGTTGACGCGGTGGTGGCGGATGTAAGCTTCGTGAGTTTGCGGGAGATTTTGACGCACGCGAAGAAAATATTGCCACAGAAGGTGGACTATCTAGTGATGCTGAAGCCGCAGTTCGAGGCGAGGGCGGACCAGCTGGTGAATGGGGTAGTGAAGAATGAGCGGATGCGACGGGAGATTATGCAGCAGTTTGAGAAATGGCTGGTGGGGAATGGGTTCGTAATTTTGAAGAAGCGGGATAATATATTGCACGGAAAGCGAAGAGGGAATGTGGAGCGGTTTTATTGGATCCTTTGCAGTCGTTGATAGCGCACGATAGGTCTTGTCTCGTAAATACGCTTTTTCTCGGGTCGCGTCCCTCGAGCTCGTCGTCACGAGTCTCGGGCGCTCATTCTCGGTCGTAACCTCCGGGAGTCCCGAGGAAAAAGATATTTACGAGACAGCGTCTAATGATATGCATTGAAAATACCTGCTGATGGCAGGTGTTTTTTGTGTGGCGATTGAGTGACAAAGGTAGGGTGTGATATAGCGATAAAGAAAAAATGGCTCTAAAGCTCCATAGTATTCCAATTGATGAAGATTTAAAGTGATTGTATTTAGTTTCTTATAGTATTCCTCTAATCTACATCACACCCTGCCTTTGGTGGGATTTACGGCATAAAATCCCACTCGGTATATTATAACATATATTGGGGAAAATGGGGGAAAATGTAGCATGGGTTTGGTGATTCGGGCGAAATAAAAAGCTTGACCTGTAATGTGGTTGTGTTTATAATGGTAATATGAGTTTAATCCATGGCGTGGGCGATTTCTTCGCATTAGATATAGGAACAACAGCAATTCGTTTGGTACAGCTGGCGGGGAATGCGCAGCATGGCTGGGTACTACAGAAGTTTGCGTATGTACCGACCGATCGGCGGACTTTGGAGGATAGTTCGGCGGCGGGGCAGCGGCGGCTCGGGGAGTTGATCCTCGGGGCGATGCAGCAGGCGGGCATTACGACGAAAAATGTCGCGGTGGGGATGCCGGCTTCGAAGACCTTTACTTCGATCATCCGGGTAGATAATATGCCGGAGAATGAGTTGATAAATATGGTGAAATACCAGCTTGATAAATATATTCCGATGTCGGTAGATGAGGCGACGGTGGATTATCTGTCGCTGGGAGTGTGTCCGCATGATGCGACGAAGGCGGAGGTCTTGATTTCTTCGACGGCGAATGATTATGCGGAGTCGAGATTGGAATTGATTGAATCGTTTGGGCTGAACGTAGTAGCGCAAGAGCCGGAGTCGCTAGCAATGGCGCGGGCCTTGACGCCGGTAGGGGCGCAGGATGCGCGGATGATTATTGACTTGGGCGAGCAGTCGACGGATCTCGTGATGATGTATCGGGGAGTGCCGAGATTAGTACGTTCGATCCCGGGCGGGTTCTCGCTATTGGTGACGACGGTGTCATCAGCGTTGTCGGTGCAAGAAGAGCAGGCACGGCAGTTTATTTTGAAATTTGGTCTAGCGCAGGATAAGGTGGAGGGGCAAGTGTTCAAGGCGTTGGATTCGACTTTGGAGAGTTTCGCATCGGAGCTCGGTAAGTCAATGAGATTCTTTAAATCAGAGTATATGAACGTGCCGGTAGGCGGAATTGTACTATCGGGTTTTGCAGGGATGATTCCATTTATTGCGGAGTATATTGAAGCGAAGACGGGTGTGCCGACGATGCAGGGGAATCCGTGGCAGCTGGTGCGGGTATCGCCAGAGCAGCAGCAAGTTTTGCAGCCGGTGGCGAGCGAGTTTGCGGTGGCGATTGGTTTAGCAGAAAGGGGAAATGATCGATGAACGATTTTCTGAACGATCTTGGCACGAGTGTTAAAGATTTGGGTGCGAAGATTAAGGGTGGGGTAAACAAATTGCTAGGTAAGCAGACGACGGAGTCGGGCGGGGCGGTGATATCGACGGTGAAGTCGAACTACGAGATTAATTTGGTACCAGAAGTGAAGGCGCAGATGATCCGGGCGCAGAAGACACGGAATTTGGTACTGTTTATCTGTATCTTAGTGTCGAGTATTGCAGTGGGAGCGGTGGTGATTCTCTTTGGAGTGAAGAGTGGCCAGGATATTGTGATGGCGAACCAGGATAATCGCTTAGATCTAATGTCGAAGACATTGAATAGCTATTCGGAATTGAATAATCTGGTGACGATTCAGGGGCAGCTACAAGGTATATCGGATATCACGAGTCAGAAGACGGTGCTGTCGCGGGTGTTTAGCGCGTTAAGCGTAACGTTGCCGCAGGGGGCGGATAGCGTGAGACTGTCGGAACTGAATGTAAACCTGGATACTGGCGTGGTGCGGATGGACGGTCAGGCCGATGCACGGGTAGACCCGTTGATTGATTACCGGGTGTTGGAATCATTGAAGAAAAGTATTGCACTCACGAAGTATGACTATGGGCGTTACGTCGATGCGGATGGGAATGAGATTCCGAGCTACTGTATTAACGAGACAGATGCAGAAGGTAGTGCGTATAAGGACGGTGATAGCTACTACGCGTGGTGGAATCTAGCGACTGAAGGTTGTGAGGCTTCAGCGCGGGGTGGTAAGCCGGTAGAAGGTGCACAATATTATTATAGTACGGACGCTGATGTGGAGAGGGGGGTGAAGAATGCGGATGGGGGAGTGACAGTCTGTACGGAAGAGAATAATAATTGTGCGGGCATGGTGACGACGGTGACGGTGATTGACCCAGAGACGGGGGAACCAGTCGATAGTGAAGCGGAGGTAGTAAGCGAAGATATTAAGCCGGTGAGGGTGAAGATTTGGCGGACGCCGCGATTCGAAAAATGGTATGACGAGAGCAAGATGTCGCTAGATGGTACGGTGACGGGAATTGAGCATTTCAATAGTGCGTGTACGAGCTATAGTGGGACTTTAGTAACGAGTAGTACGAGTACGGCGAAGGCGAGTGTGCGTTGGAGTTCGACAAATGATTGTATGCTGGCGCCGGAAGGGTTTGATATTACCAGTTCATCGAATGGACGGGATGAAAGTGAGAATTTGGTATTGAAGTTTACGGGTACGTCGGTGTTTGAAAAAGCGTTCTTTGATTTCAACAATAAGCATATGCTAGCAATTGGACCGCTGGGTCAGAATGTGACGGATTCGTTTGTACAGATCGGTAATATGTTTGCCCAGGAAGCGGCGGAATGTGAGCCGGATGATACTGAGTGCTTGACAAATACTAACAATAGGGGAGAAAACTAAAATGGCAGAAAAAGTGACGACTGGCACGAAGCGGGAAAAGATCTCGAAAGCGCAGCAGTTGACGATGCTGGAGGTGTTGGGGGCATCGCTGGTGTTAGGGACTTGCTTGGTATTGGTGAATTTCATCGCGAAGTATATAGAATTTAACTCGCGGGTGATTACGGAGAAGAACGAAGCGATTTCTAACTATAGCCAGGTGATCAAGAATGTGGGGATTTGTGTAGATACGGACAAAAATGGTCGCCTGGATGATAAGGAGCTAGAGAAGTGTGATGCGAATGCTGTGCAGCTGAGTCAGGTGCCAGGAAGTTTGCGGTATAATGTGTTTGAGAGTATGGCGTTGAATGAAGGTTTGGAGTCGGTGGCGCGGAAGCGGAATGCGGATTGCTATAACGAGGATGGAACGAGGCGAGATTTTAATAAAGAATATGATAGCGCGACGGATGCAGCGGGACGGCAGCTGGCGTTACAGGGAATGAAGATTTGTTCGTCGCTGCGTGTGGTGTCGGATGCATTGCCAGCGCAGAAGAACACGGAAGCGTTGATGGCGAGCTTGAACCAGATTTTCATTACGTCGGGCTGGGAGCCGGAGAGCATCGCGCCGCGGGATGAGAAAGTAACACTGACGGATTTGACGGGCGTGGAAGCGATCCCGGTAACTCTGCGGGTGAACGGTGATGCGGCGACGGTGATTAAAGTAATTAATAATATAGATCGTTCGATCCGGGATTTCGATGTAACTTCGGCGACAATTGAATGGAATAATAGTGGCTTGAGCTTGCAGGCGCGAGCGAATGCGTATTACTTGGATGAGATCTGGGGGCTAGAGACAACAAAAACCGTACGGGCAGGAGATAAATAAACATGAGACAATCGGATGTTTTTACATTAATTCTGATCGCAGGGATTGGAACTTTGGCGGCGTTCTTCGTGTGCCAGACGTTGCTGGGGAATCCGGACGAGGCATCGGTGCAGTTTAAGACGGTGAGCCGAGTGATTGGGAGTGATTTGGTGCAGCCAGATCGAGAAGTGTTTAATAGCACGGCGATTAACCCGACCGTGGAGGTGTTCGTGGGGGATTGTGAAGATATCGACCAGAACGGAATCTTGGACGACGCAGAGCTGACGGCTTGCTCGAGAATCGAAGCGGAGGAGCCGGAAGATGAAGCGGATGAGAATCAAGGGGAAGAATAAAATAAGGCTCGCGGGTGAGCGATTTGAAAAGAGATGGCGCTACTAACGAAGGATGGTCTAGACAGGGTAATTGAGCTACTCATAGGTGAGGGCTTGGTTGATGCGGGGGCGGTAGCGCAGGTACAGAAAGAAGTCGAGCAGACGAAACGTCCGCTGATCGAGACTTTGCAGGCGCAGAAGATCGTGTCAGATGAGATGATTGCTCATGCGACGGCGGTGGTGATGGGGGTGCCGTATGTGGATTTGAAGAATGTCGAGATGGACCAGGCGGTGTTGACTCTGCTACCACTAGAGGTGGCAGAGCGGAATATGGTAGTGCCGCTGGGTGAGACGAACGGCCAGCTGGTGGTGGCGATGCTGGATGTGGGAAACATTCAGGCGGTGGACTATTTGGCGACTTTGACCGGTAAGCCGGTCCGGGCGGTGATGACTTCGAACAGCGGGATTCAGTCGGTGCTGAGCCAATATCGGGGTGATTTCACGGGGGTGGCACAGGCAGTGAAGGTGACGAACCGTGAGATCGCGCAGGCGCAGGCGAGTAGTAACGTGAAGACGATTACGCAGGATTCGCCGATCTCGAAAGCTCTGACCTCGATTTTGGAATTTGCAGTGAAGTCGAAGGCGTCGGATGTGCATATTGAGCCGCTGGAGAATAGCTTGATTATTCGATGTCGGATCGATGGGGTGCTAAGGCGAGTGATGGAACTGCCGAAGGCGATCGAGCCGGCGCTAGTCTCGAGGATTAAGATTCTCTCGAACTTGAAGATTGATGAGCACCGGATTCCGCAGGATGGTCAGTTTGCGGTGATGGTGAATGACCGGGAAGTGGATCTGCGTATTGCGATTTCGCCAGTGGTGTGGGGGGAGCAGGTGGTGATCCGCTTGCTAGATAAGACTGGTACGACGATGGAGCTAGAGAAGATGGGGATGACGGGGCGAGCGCTCCGGACGGTACTCAGGGGGATTAGCCGGCCGAATGGGATGATCTTGACGTCGGGTCCGACGGGGTCGGGTAAAAGTACGACGCTATATGCCTTGATTAAGAAGATTAAGAGTGAGAAGATCAATATCGTGACGCTGGAAGATCCAGTGGAGTATAAGATGGACGGGGTGAACCAGATCCAGGTGAACTTGGATGCGGGGTTAACCTTCGCGTCAGGGCTTCGGAGCATCTTGCGTCAGGATCCGGATGTGGTGATGGTGGGGGAGATTCGTGATTCGGAGACGGCGAACCTAGCGGTGCAGGCGTCATTGACGGGGCACTTAGTGTTCTCGACGCTACATACGAACTCAGCGGCGGGGATCTTGCCACGTCTTCTAGATATGGGAATTGAGCCGTTCCTGCTGGCGTCGACGCTGAACACGGTGATCGGTCAGCGGTTGGTGCGGAGGGTGGCGGAGAAACGCACCTCGCGTACGAGCACGGAGATGGAGACGAAGGAATTGAACGATGTGATTGGTACGTTGCTGCCGCAGACGGCAGAGGATGTGGCGGCGGTGAGCGATGACTTGGGATATAATGGATTGCCGGTGGTGAACCAGAATGGCTATACGCTAGTGCAGGGAATTGATGACCAGAGCTCGCCAGGCGGATTCTCGGGGCGTGCTGGCTTGTATGAGGCGATCGAAGTGGATGAAGATATCCAGAAATTAATCGTTTCACATGCGACGTCGGGTGAGATCATGAATGTTGCGCGGGAGAAGGGAACGGTAACGATGCGACAGGACGGGATGCTGAAGGCGGTGTCGGGGATTACGACTATTGACGAAGTGAATAGGGTCGCATCTGATCTGACGTAGTCAGATCAGACTTGGTGGCTCATTCGGCGCCTCCATCCTCATTGGCTACTACTTTGTCAGCGTCTGCGTTGCGCGGTCGCCGTACCATTGAGTACGTCTCCCTGTGCTACTCGACACTTCCGCATATTAGCCTAATGAGGATGAAGGGTTCACAAGGCAAGACGTTCTTACAAAAGGTTCGTGGGGTGAACTTTTTGTAAGATTTTGGTGAAAAAGGGGTGCTAGGGGGTTGTAACTTTTGCATGATTTGTGCTAGGCTAGAGACAGGCAGCGACCTCTCTTGCTAATTAATATTAATTATGCAGGAGAAAGGAGGGTTTGCGTATGGGATTTAAAATCTTTTTAGGCCGATTGGGTTTTAGCGTAGAGCTAAGAAACCGATCATTAGCTGTAAAAATTAGCATCGCCCGAAAGCGACGCTAACCTTATTCAAATCTATTCCTATCTTACCAAAAGTCTTTAAAACTGGCAAGAGGTTCGCTGCTGTTTTTTTGTTTTTTTGACGAAGCGCTTATTTTTGTTGAAAATGCTGCGCTTATGGTATAATGGGGGTATGGATAGTAGTGGGACGAATCAAACAGATACATCAAAAACTGAAGCAGTGGCAGCACCAGTAGTTTCGACTACTCCAGCGGCTGCTCCGGCAGCGCAGACTAATAGCGCGGCGCCAAATGTAGGTGCGATGTCAGCAAATAACGCAGCATCAAATGTAGGGGCGGCACCGGTTAATAATGTAACGCCAAATGTGGGGGTGGCGATGGGGGTGCCAGCTGTACCAGTCGTAGCGGCTCCGGCGCAAGCGGTAGCGTCGGCGCCGTTGTCGACGGACGTAACAATCGAAGCCCTGCTAGAGGAATGCGTGAATCATGACGCTTCGGATTTGCATATCCAGGCGGGGTTGCCACCAACATTGAGGATTGACGGGTCGCTACGGCCGATGACGACTTATCCAGTTTTGGACGAGGAGATGGTGAAGAAGCTGATTTTCTCGACTTTGGATGAAGAGCAGCAGAAGATTTTCGTGAAGGATAAGGAGTTTGACTATTCGTTTGCGTTTGGCGATCTAGGGCGGTTCCGTGTGAATGCCTTCCACGAGCGGGGGAAGATGGCGGCGGCGTTTCGGTTGATTCCGAATGTGCTGAAATCTTTGGAAGAGTTGGGGTTGCCGGGTGTGGTGGAGACCTTTGCGGATCATCCGCATGGTTTGGTCTTGGTGACGGGGCCGACGGGTTCTGGTAAGTCGACGACTTTGGCGGCTTTGGTAGATAAGATTAACACTGAGCGAGCGGTGCATATTATTACGATTGAGGATCCAATCGAGTTTACGCATAGATCGAAGCGAGCATTAGTGGCGCAGCGTGAGGTGCATTATGATACGTTTAGTTTCGCAGCGGCACTGAGAAGTATCTTGCGTGAAGACCCGGATGTGGTATTGATCGGTGAGATGCGCGATTTGGAGACGATCCAGGCTGCGATCACGGTGGCGGAGACGGGGCACTTGGTGTTCGCGACGTTACATACGAATTCGGCGGCGCAATCGGTAGACCGTATTATCGACGTGTTCCCGGCACATCAGCAATCGCAGATTCGGGCACAGCTGGCGACAGTGCTGAATGGGATTTGTTCGCAGAGATTGATTCCGGCGATTAGCGGAGGACGAGTTTGTGTGGCGGAGATCATGGTGGCGACACCGGCGATCCGGGCGATTATCCGGGAGGGGAAGACGCATCAGCTCGACATGGCGATTCAGACGGGGGCAGAGCTAGGGATGCAGACAATGGATAGGGAGCTGGCGAAGCTAGTGAAGGCGGGGACGATTAGTTATGATGTGGCGCATGAGTATGCGGTGAACGTGCCAGAATTTGAAAGATTGGCAAGGGGGTAGTAGATGCGAAGATTTAAGTACAAGGCGAAAGATCGTCAGACTGGAAATGTAGTTTCTGGGACGGTGCAGGCGGACACGGAGCAAGCAGCGGGGAAGATCCTGGTGGATCAAGGCTATGTACCGCAGAAGCTGGTGGCGGAAGATTCGGGATTGTTCGCGGAGCGGGGGAACCGGATGTCGGGGAAGCAGAGGACCGTGTTTACCAGACAGCTGGCGACGCTGGTGGGGGCGGGGTTGCCACTCTCGAATAGCTTGCACATGATCGCGGAACAGACGGAAGATAAGGCGACAAAAGTAGTCGTAGAGGAGATCTCGGCACAGATCGAAGGTGGTAAATCGCTGCATGATGCGTTCGCGAAGTTTCCGGAGATTTTTAACAAAGTGTATTTGTCGTTAATCGCGGCGGGTGAAGCTTCGGGTACGCTAGATGTGTCGCTAAAACGCCTGGCGGAGCAGCAGGAAAAGGATGCGAATATGATGTCGAAGATCCGCGGAGCGTTGACTTATCCGGCGATCGTGCTGGTAGTGATCGTGGCGGTGGTGGCGTTCATGATGATCGCGGTGGTGCCGCAGGTGGAAGGGCTGTATCGAGATCTGAAGAAGCCGCTACCGGGGATCACGCAGGTGATGGTGAACATCTCGAACTTTTTCGTGAATTATTGGTGGGCGATATTGATCGTGATCGCTTTTATCGTGTGGTTCGTGATGCAATTCCGAAGGACGGATGTGGGGAAGAAGTTTTTCGCGAATTTCAAATTGCATGTGCCGATATTTAAGGAATTATATTTGAGATTGTACAACGCACGCTTTGCGCGGACGGCACAGATGTTGCTGTCGGCAGGGGTGCCGATGCTGGATGCGATGCAGATTTCTGGTGACGCTATGAATAACATTGTCCTAGAAGATCAGATTAGCCAGGCGGCGGTGATGGTGCGGAGTGGTAAACCGCTGAGTGCAGCGCTGAAGGGGAGGGACTATATCTTGCCGTTGCTACCGCAGATGGCGGCGACCGGTGAGCAGTCGGGACGAATCGACGAGATGCTGGGAAAGGCCGCACAGGTGTATGAAGATGAGCTAGATGAAAGATTGAATGCAATTTCGACGGCGATTGAGCCGATTTTGATGGTGTTGTTGGCGATTGTGGCGGGGGGGATGGTGGCAGCTATTCTGTTCCCGATCTATTCCATCATTGGAGAGATAGGCGTCTAATACGCCTATCTCTCCAATGTGGAGCCTTTGCGAATAACGTCTTATTACTTCGTTGAAGGTTGCGTTGCTCAGTCGCCGTATGTTAAATACGCCTCCTTCCGCTACTCACCTTCGCCTCGTACTAAGACATTCTTCGCAAAGGGTTCGTAGGGTGGAATAATCGAGGTATTTGTCATTTGCTTTTGCGAAAAAGTTGAAAAAAGTACTAGGTTTTGATGGTGTTTATGGTATAATTAAGTTAATAAAGTTTTAGTTTTCGAGAATAAGAAAGGAACTTATATGGCTACAAGTCGCACGGTCAGTGCAAAAAATAAAAAAGTCGGAATGAGAGATGGTGCTTTTGGTGGTTTTACCATTATCGAGGTGGTGCTCGTGCTGGCGATTGCGGGTTTGATTTTCTTGATGGTGTTCATCGCTTTGCCACAGTTGCAGCGGGCACAGAGGGATACACAGAGACGTAGTGATTTGGGTAGGATGTCATCTGCTATTACTCAATTCCAAACTAATAATAATGGTAATATTCCTGGTCAAAAGAAGGCCTCGTCTTGCACTGGTGATACTGTGAAGAATTTGGATCCAAGTAAGGTTAAGAGTACAGATGAGGAGGCATGTAGGTTGATTGGGTACCTGAACAGTTCTGGCTCTTCTGAGAATACTTTTACCGATCCGGATGGTGAGCATTATGAGCTTGTTATCGGTCCTGCGGCTTCTGATGACAATACTGTTGGTGAATATGGTAAACACACTATTTATATGTATACCAAGGCGAAGTGTAATGGTGAGGTCGTTGAAACCGCTTCTAATGCTCGTGATTATGCAATTGCATATAAGCTAGAGGGTAATGGTATATATTGTGCCGATAATAATGGTTAGAAATTAGTCTGACGGAAAGTGGCCTGGAGACGGGTCACTTTTTGTGCGGAGCTTTGTGCGGAAGGAGATTAATAAAATATTTTGCTAGTGGTTAAAATATGGTAAGATAGAAATATGGTAGATCAAGTTTTAGAAATTTTGATTTTGGTAATGATGTTTATTCTCGGGGCGGTGTTCGGGTCGTTCGCGTGTTGCCAGGCGTGGCGGTGGCACTACAAGGTAAAAGAGAAGAAGGATTTGGGGCAATGGTCGGTATGTTTGCATTGCAAGAAGCGGATCGCTTGGTATGATAATATTCCGATTGTTTCGTGGCTGGTCCTCAGGGGAAAGTGTCGGCATTGTCATAAGAAGATCGGGGTGGGGGATTTCTTGTCGGAGATTAGTATGGCGATTGCGTTCTTGATGCTGAGCTGGGCGTATTTGCTGCCGATGGTTGATAACTGGTATGTGTTGACGCAAAATCCGCCGTATCTGGCGGCGCAGATGGCGATATTTATTTTGACGCTAATTATGATGATTGTGCTGATGGTGCTGGCGGTGTATGATGCAAGGTGGGGGGAGCTGCCGGTGGTGCTATTAATCTTGGCGATCGTGTTTGGGATGATTATTTTCGTGTTGAAGATGAGCGTGATCGCGATGAGTGGGGAAGGGGACTTGTGGCAGGGGATGGCGAGTGCGGGGATCGGTGTGGTGATACTGTCGGGGACGTGCTATCTAATATATAAAGCGTCAAAGGAGCGGCTGATGGGGGCGGGGGATTGGTTGTTGGCGTTGGCGTTGGCACTGGCGCTAGCGGATTGGTGGTTGTCACTCTGGACGATTTTCTTGGCGAACTTATTGGGTGATGTGATCGCGCTGCCGGGAGCGATTAAGACTGGGAATACGAAAGTGCATTTCGGGCCGTTTTTGGTGGCGGCGTTTGTGATTGTGCTGGTGTTGGGGAATTGTTTGCCTTTGTTGATTAATGCGATGTAATGGCGGTAATGGGTAATGATAAGCCTTTGCGAATAATGCCTGATTACTTCGTTGGAGGTTGCGTTGCTCAGTCGCCGTATGTTAAATACGTCTCCTTCCGCTACTCGCCTTCGCCTCGTACTAAGACATTCTTCGCAAAGGGTTCGTAAGGAAGTGTTTAGTCTTCTTTTTGGAATTATTCGGTTTCGGAGTGGAATTTTTCGTGGACTTCTTTGAGGTGGGGGTCGGTGACGTGGGTGTAGATCTGGGTGGTGGAGATGTCGGCGTGGCCGAGCATGGTTTGGACGGAGCGGAGATCGGCGCCATTCATAAGGAGGTCGGTGGCAAAACTATGGCGGAGAGTGTGAGGGGAGACATGCTTGGTGATGCCGGCAAGCTTGGCATATCGCTGGACGATGCGCTCGATGGAGCGGGCAGTGAGACGCCGATAATTGCCGGAGGTGTCGACGGCTTGGAGATTTTTACTGTTATTGAGGAAGAGGGGAGCGAGGGAATCGGTGCGGGCATCGAGGTAGTCACCGACGCGTTCGGCGGCGGCTTCAGAGATGAAGATCGGACGATCTTTGTTGCCTTTGCCGCGGACGATGAACTCGCGACGCTCGAGATTGATAGAATCACGATTGAGTTTGACGAGCTCGGAGACGCGGAGGCCGCCAGAGAAAAGTAGCTCGATGATGGCGCGGTCGCGGAGACCAGTTTCGGTAGAGGTGTCGATGGCGGCGAGGAGCCGTTCGATTTCGTCGTACTGGAGAAAGGTGACTTGCTTGCGGACGACGTGGGGCAGCTCGACGAGGGTAGGGTCGAGAGATTTGATATTGCGTTTGGCGAGGTATTTGAGGAAGCCGCGGAGAGCGATGAGATGGTACGCTTGAGTGATGGCTTGGAGATTCTCGCCGTGGCGGTCTTCTTCGCGATTGAGCTGGAGACGGAATTTACGCAAGAGTTCTTGGGTAATGTCGGAGGGCTGAAGCTCGTCGCCTTTGCCGGAGATGTCACCAGAGATTAATAAGAAACGATAAAGATAGCGTTCGTAATTCTCGGCAGTTTTCTTAGAGCGACCTTTTTCGATTTCAAGGCTTTCGATAAAATCACCAATGAGTTCAGAGACATACATAAAGATATTATAGCATATTAATGGTTATGCTGGAGATTTAGAGATAGGTATGCTAAGATGAAACTAGGTGGCGGTTTCTCTTGCTAAATATTATTTATGCAGGAGAAAGGAGGTGTCTATGGGTTTAACATTTTATTGCCATAGGCTACGCGTAGAGGTAATTCTAGGCTGGCTATATGCTACAGTAAAAGTTAGCATCGCTAAGAAGCGACGCTAACAACACATACATGCTTCCATCTTAACACACTTTCAAAAAAGTGCAAGAGGCCGCCGCCTTGTTAAGATTATATCATGCTTGTGATATAATAGGAAGTGTCTGGCTTGGTAGCTCAATTGGATAGAGCAGCTCCGTCCTAAGGAGAAGGTTGTGGGTTCGACTCCCGCCCAGGCTACCAGAGTACCCTAGCAACAAATAATTATCGCAGATGCGAAATTATTTGTTGAGGTTCCTGCGGAACTTGCGTGAGTCTCTTGGACCCGCGCCGTTGTCGCTTCGCGACCGGGCGTGTAACGACTCCCGCCCAGGCTACCAAATTTGAGCTAAAATTAGTATACGGGGACTTGCGTGAGTCTCCTGGATTCATATATGGTATTATTTTGCGTTGATAGAGAAGGAATTTTATGAATAGAGCAGCGGAAGTGGTGAAGTTTTATGTCTTGTGTAATAGGCTGAAGAATATGGTTCGGACGGGGTGGAAGGTGTGGAATGTTCAGTGCGAACGTCTGGAAAGTGTGGCCGAACATATTTATGGAACACAAATGCTGGCAATTGCGATGGTGTCGGAGTATCAGTATGAGGTGAATCTTGAACGGGTGGTGTTAATGTTGGCGGTGCACGAGTTAGAGGAAATCAAAATTGGTGATTTGACACCGTTCGAGATTTCTAAATCTGATAAAAATAGGATAGGTCATGAAGCAGTAGTAGAGGTGTTGAGCGGATTACTGGATGGGAAGAAAATAGCTGAACTTGTGTTAGAATACGACGAAGGTAAAACTGCGGAAGCGAAGTTCGCGTTCTTTTGCGATAAGCTTGAGGCGGGATTGCAGTGTAAACTCTATGATGAGATGGGTGTGGTGTCGTTAGAGTATCAGCCTAATAATAAATATATGGATAATCCTGAAGTGGGGAAATACTTGCAGACTGAGGGGAGTTGGTCGGCGGCGTGGCTGGGGCTAAATAAAGATCAATATAACTATGATAAGAATTTTGCGGAAGTATCTGATTATGTGCGAGACCATCATATATCGATAAAATAGTTAACAAAAAATACCGCTGTGGTGGCGGTATTTTTGCGATGGAACTTAGCGGGTGAATTTTTCGTTGAGGTCGGAATAATCGTAAAGCTCTTCAGGTTTGAACCAGAGGGCGATTTCTTTCTTAGCCTCTTCTTTGTTGCCGCTGGCGTGGACGAGGTTTGGTACGCCCATACCTTTAGCATCGGAATAACCAAAGCTCATGTGGGAATAGTCACCGCGAATGGTGCCCATCTCGGCGGATTTTGGCTCGGTCGGGCCGACGATTTTGCGGACGAGCGGTACAGCTTCGACGCCTTCGAGGACCATGGCGATCACGGGGCCGGTCATCATGTAATTAAGATTGTAGCGGAAAGCTTGTTCGCCGCGACGGGTAATCATTTGGCCGATGTCTTCGTAATGCGCGCGGTATTGATCTTCGTCGGGCATGACCATTTTCATACCGACAATTTTGAGACCGACACGCTCGAAACGTTGGAGGATCTCTCCTACGATCCCGCGTTGCACTGCGTCTGGTTTCAAAACGACTAAGCTTCTCTCTACCAAATCTTTTTCCTTACCCATTCAGAGCTTCTCCTATTTACTAACTGTATTATTCCAGGCACTGTTTCGTAAATACGCTTTTTCTTGGGTCGCGTCCCTCGAGCCCGTCGCCCAAGGCTCTCGGGCGCTCATCCTCGGTCGTGACCTCCGGGAGTCCCAAGAAAAAGGTATTGACGAAATAACGTCTTCTTTTGAATACATTATAACATAGTTTTCGGGAGGTTGTGTGATATAATTAGAGTAGATATGAGTTTGTTTAAGCAAAAGCCAAAGACGGAGCGGGAGAAGGTTGAAGAACGCCGCGAGGAAGTGTTGGCTCAGGGGCGGAAGTTTAAATATCCGCTACAGTATGCGAAACATAAGCTGATGATTAATACGATCATTGTGTCTTTGGTGGCGTTGGTATTGATGGTGGTCGCAGGGTGGGCGATGCTGTATAAGTTTCAGGATACCGGCGATATGATTTACAGAGTGACGCAGGTGTTGCCGGTGCCAGTAGCAGAGGTGGATGGCGCGAAGGTGCGGTATAGTGATTATCTGATGATTTACCGGAGTAATCTGATGACGGCGGAGCAACAGGGTGGGCAGCTCGGTACAGGTGAGGATGCGGATGCGGTGCGGCGGCAGTATAAGCAAGCGGCGTTGGCGTCGGCGGTGGAGTACTCGTATGCGTTGAAGTTGGGGCGGGAGCGGGGAATCACAGTGACGGAGGAAGAGGTAGATAAAGCTTTTGATGAACATCGGAAGGTTGGTGGGGTGGAGAGAAGCGAGGAGGGGTTCTTGAAGATTCTGCGGGATAATTTCGGGATGAATAAATCGGAATATCGGAGAATGTTGTATTTATCGCTGATGCGGGCGAAGGTGACGCAGGCGGTGGATGATAAAGCGCGGGAGCAGGCGACGGAAGTAGAGCGGATTTTGCAGGAGACGGAGGGGGACTTGCATCAGGCTGCAGATGCGGTGGCGGCAACTTATGAGGAGACAGGACGGTTAGTCGATAATATGAACGTGGATGGTGGGCGGTCGACGATGGCGATGACGCTCGAGGCGGGGCAGGTGAGTGAGAGGTTTTTGTCAAGCAATGGTGATGGGTATTACTTTGTGAAGCTGGTAGATAAGACGAGCTCGGAAGTGAACTATGCTTCGCTAAAGATTAGCTTTTCGCAGTTTGATGAAATGATGGCAGAGCTGTATGCGGATGACGAAGTGATCTCGTATATTGATTTGGATGAGGAAGAGAAGTAGAGCCGGCTCTTTTTGTTGTACCTGGTATGTCGAACCTATCGTGATGCAAAGAAAATTCTCAAGCGGAGGCTTGAGAATTTTCTTTGGTGCGGGTATGGGGAGTCGGACCCCAATCTCATCCTTGGGAAGGATACATAATAGCCGCTATACGATACCCGCGCTAAGTTTATTATAGCACGTTTTAGATAGTTATGAGTAATAATCTTATTGAATATGACACTTAGGGTTGGAAAAATGTTTATGTTTTTCTTAAATATGATAAAATGGGAATAGGTATAAAAATTAGGAGGCAAAATGGCAACAAAAACTACGTCAAAAAAGACGTCGAGCCGGAAAACATCTACAGCCAAGAAAACCACGAAGTCTACGAAGAGCACCGGAGCGAAGACCGCTTCGGCTAAGCAGGTGGTGGCGCCAGTCTTGAAGCGCGCGAAGAGCGTGGGCTGGATGGCGATTCTAGAATCATTAATCATCGGGGTGTTGGGTGTGTTTTTGATTATTAACCCTGATGGCATGTCACAGCTGATTTTCTACATCGTGGGGATTTTCTTGATGGTGAAAGGCGTGTATCATATTGTGAACTATTTCGCGGTGCACGGTAAGTACGATTTCTACAATAATGATTTACTGTACGGAATCGTGGCGCTGGTGTTCGGGATTCTCGCGGTGGTGTTCTGGGAGAAATTGCAGGGCGCGATTGGGATCGTCGTAGGGGCGTGGATGATCTACGGAGCGTTAGTGCGGATGAACACTGCGATCAAGCTGCATGCAGCGGGCGTGAAGGAGTGGTTCTATGTATTGCTCTTGGCGCTGGTTCTGTTGGCGCTAGGGATCTACATGATTGTCAGCTTTGGTACGGCGGCATTGGTGATCGTAGGCTGGGTGATGGTCGCGGCGGCGATTGTGGGGATCGTGGACGATGCGCTCTTCATTCATAATGTAGATGTGATCGAAGATTTGTAGAAATCGAGTAG
The DNA here is from genome assembly GCA_964406525.1 of uncultured Candidatus Saccharibacteria bacterium. Taxonomy (GTDB): domain Bacteria; phylum Patescibacteriota; class Saccharimonadia; order Saccharimonadales; family Saccharimonadaceae; genus Nanosyncoccus. The sequence continues at coordinate 37,046 of CAYOSC010000006.1, forward strand.
ATGCGGAATTAGCCTCAGAGATGGGGCTAATTTTGTGATTTTAGGGGTTGCAGAGAGGGGGAGAGTGGTGTATAATATAGCTAAGTGGATTCGTAGCTCAGTTGGTTAGAGCGCTGCCCTGTCACGGCAGAGGTCGCGAGTTCGAGTCTCGTCGGATCCGCCATTCAGAAAATCAAAATCACCCTGACGGGTGTTTTTTGCTTTCTGAAATGACGAATCCGATCAGATAGTCTGGCGACTATCTAGCTCGCTAGCGCTCGCCGAGTCTCTCTGAATGTGCGCCACTGCGCTGCGCGCTGGGTACATAACGAGTCTCGTCGGGTTTATAGATGTGAGAATTATTTTGTTATGCAAGCGTAATTTTGTGTGGTATAATGAAGATGTTCAGTAAGTTTGGTTTGTTTTGTTTTCACTGTTTTCAGTATGCATGGCATCATGAGGTGTAGGCTGAAAACAGGTTTACCTGGCCAAGCTTACTGAACACCCTCGTGGTGCCATTTTTATTATGGTAGATAGTTTGCACTTTCGCTCATGACACCCGTTTCTTCTTCGACGCGGAGTTCTTCCAGCCCGTCGTTACGGGTGGAAGCCTCCTCTCCCTCGCCCCGTTGGGCTGCGGATGGTCTCAGAAGGAAGGGTGTACATGAGCTTAGACTAATACTTACAAATAACGCTAGTAAGTAATTCATAATAGAAATATGCATCGATGGGGTAGGTTTATATAAATCCAAAAGGAGGGCGCGATGCAACGCAAAAAGAAAAGAAGTATAATTTTTGAGCTTCATAGTATTCCAATAAACATTAGAAAATATGTTTCTAAGTTCTTTAGTAGAAGCTTATGTAACAAAAGATTGTATTTAGTTTCTTATAGTATTCCTCTAAGTTGTATTGCAGCTCTCCTTTTGGTATTAGGAATGAGCATAGGAGTTCGATCGCATTATGATGTGCAAGTTAGTGTGCTGGAGACGGATGGTGCTGCTAGAGAAGGTTCGTCGGTGACACTAACGGTGGGCGGTGATGCATTGGACAAGACTGTAGAGACGGGGATTAATGAAGTAGCTTATCGTAAACATACGGTAGATGTATCGGTGACTGATATGATGGATTATTATCTAGTCTTGGCTGGTGACCCTAATCTAACTCTGCAAACTACGCAGACTTACACAGTGCCGACTATAGAAAGTAATGTATTAGGTGCAGAGATGCCAGAGAATAGGTGGGGCTTTGCTTGGGAGAAAGATGGCAATACAGAAGCAGAAGCACTAACTTATCAGCCGATTACTACAGCTAACACTACATTGGAATCTGACAATGCTCTAGCGAGTGGAAGCGGAGTAAACTTCTCAGGACAATTGAACTTCGCAGCGAAGTTTGGAGATTCGGCAGCACTGGGAAAGTATACTAGTAAAGTATCGCTAAGTCTGATCGCGACGCCAAAAACCGTGTCGACGGCAGCATATTGGAAGAACACTGCGGGAGATATGATTGGAGCTGGGGTAGAATCGGGAACGATGCAAGGAATTGAAGCGGATTTCTGTAGTAATCCAGCAGTGAAGGAAAACTATACGATAGAACTTAAAGACGCCAGAGATGGGAATACTTACACTATCGTAAAACTGAAAGATGGTAAGTGTTGGATGCAACAAAATTTGCGTTTGGTGGCGGAAAAAGATGAAGGGCTAGGGCTGACTGAGAATGATACGGATATTAATGGGAACTGGACGTTACCGAAGACATTGGTGGGAACAGGAACATCGGTATCTGAGTGGAAAAACTATAATATTGAGCCCTATTCTGCTACTTTTAATAATATGGAATATGGAACATACTATAACTGGTGTGCCGCAACAGCGGGCACGTGCGTGAGTGCGAATTCTGATGGGCAAATAGCTGCTGGAAGTATCTGCCCGAAAGGTTGGCATCTGCCGACGGGTGGTGGTAGTGGTACAACTGGTACGGGAGAGTTTGGCGTCCTGAATGGTCTGAACTCTACTACGGTGCAGCAGGGTTCGTACAGCTTTCCGGCCGCCGGCCTCGTTAATAGTGGTTCTCTCACTAATGCAGGTTCCTACGGCGACTATTGGTCTAGCACTGTCTATTCTGATGCCTACGCGTACGACCTGAACTTCGGCGGTTCCAATTTTAATCCTGGTACATACAACCGCTATCGCTACTACGGTTTCCCTGTGCGTTGCGTGGCGGATGAAGGAACTGGAATATGGATTATGCCGGATAGTACAACACTGAAGACTGATTTGCATAATATGCAGGATATCACGAAGGCGAATTTCTCCGAGAAGTATTGTGCAAACACGACAACTGCGAATACTTTAGTGCTGGAAGGATCAGCAATGAACTTGCGTGATATCCGTGATCGGAAAATCTATACAGTATACAAGGCGGCAGATGGGAATTGCTGGATGGGACAGAACTTGGCGCTTTCTGGGCCAATAGATTTGAATTCTGACGATACGGACTTGGTTGCTGGCGCGACATGGACGTTGCCGGTGGACACGACGACTTGGAGTACTAGCAATGACGATGCAGTACAAGTGAAAACTGGTAGTGCTCGTCTTTCCGGTTGGAAGAATGGTTTTGGCAATTATTACTCTTGGCCAGCAGCGACAGCGGGAACTGGGACAACTGCGGTCGTCAATACCGATGCGGTTGCAAGTATTTGTCCGAAAGGTTGGAAATTGCCGACTAAATATGGAGATTATTCTTTTAATACTTTAACTAGTGCTATGAGTGATTGGATAACTAATGCCTTTTATCATGGTAATTCTGGTATATCTGGTCGTTACCTTGGCTCTAAGAAAACAGATGTGTATAAGGGTGCGAATTTTTGGCCGGCTGCTGGCACTGTTAGCCGTAATGATAGTATTGATTCTGTGAATTCTTATGGCCGATATTGGTCGTCTGCGGCTAATACTAGTGGTGTCGCTTTTATACAATTTGTCAGCAATTATAGTAATGAGAATGGCGCTCGTATGAGCTTAGGCCTTTCTATGCGGTGTATCGCAGAGCCGAGTGAATAGTAAGCAATTTCAAGTAAATAACAGGGAAGAAAAGGAGTTGAACTTGTATAGGTTGACAAGTTCAACTTGGGGACTTGTAGTTTGCATCGTTCGAGAAAGAGGACATAGCCGTTCTCTTTCTGCTCGCTATCCTCGACAGGACAGGTTCAACTCTGGAAATTATTATTTGATTTTCTTGACGGGGTGGCGGATGACGGTTTTGAGCTTGGCGGTGGCGCATTTTCGGGGATCGCTGAGATAGATTTCGTGGTGCAGGCGCGTAGCGGTGATATCTAGCTCATAGCCGTTGGCTTGGGCGAACTTGTGCATGAGGGCGACCGTGGCCGGCTCGTCGTCATATGGGCCGATGTGCAGACATTGGACGCAGGTACCTTCGTCATAGGGGAAGAATTCGACTTGGGAGAAGTCGGCCTGCTTCTTCTTGGTTGCTTCGGCGATGGCCCAGTCGAAATCGCGCTTGGTGACGAAATCGGGCAGGCGAATCGCGGAAATGAAGTGCATGGCGCTCTTGTTGCTATAATCGATAGTGCCGTCGAGGCCATCTTGCCACCAAAAGCCTTCGAGTGGCGGCACGACGAACTCAAAGAAACCGTCGATGTGATGAGGGCCTTTGTAGCTCATCTTGATCGTGTAGGCGATGCCGTAGAGTAGGCCGATGCTGGATTTGTATTCGCCATTCTCGGCATTGGGGTCGCCACTGCCACGGACGGCGAGGTAGTTCATCTTGGGAAGCGTGACGATACTGGGCGTGCGCTTGGGTAGGTAAAATTCTTTGTACTCTTTCTTGTAATCAAAAGCCATATAATCCTTTACTTTTAGGAATAGTATAGCAGATACGTGGTAAAATTAGGATAAAAGAGCTCTGATTAAGTTGCTATTTTGGCTCCAAACTATGAATGTGCTTTATGAATAATAGAAATGTTACTCTAGTAATAGACGGCCAAGCAGGAAGTTGCGGAAAAGGGAAGGTTTGTGGTTACTTGGCGAGGAAAGATAACTTCTCTCTAGCTACTAATAACTGGTCTAGTAATGCTGGGCATACTTATGTGGATGACAGTGGGGAGAAAATCGTAGTTAGCCACTTGCCGATTGCGATGGTGAACCCGAAATGCGAACTGGTTCTGAATGCGGGTTGTGCCATAACTCCGGAAATATTATTTGCGGAAATAAAAAAGTATAAAGATTTGATTGGGATGAGGAAAATATACATTCATCCAAGAGTGATGATTATTCTAGAAAAGCACCGTGAAGAAGAACGAAGGTTGATTAGAAGTGGATCAACGTTTAAAGGTTGCGGTGCGGCGCAAGCTGAAAAAATCATGAGGAATCCGGGTGTGATTTTGGCGCAGGATTATTTTAAGGGTGTAACAGACGATTTGAAAAATTATATTGCGATAACTGATACTGCAAAAATGGTGAATGAGTGTAATGGCGAAATTCTGATAGAAGGTGCGCAGGGACAAGATTTAGATATTAACTACGGGCTCGATTATCCTAATGTCACGAGTAGGATGTGCAGTGCGAGTCAGCTGATGGCGGATGCTGGACTAAGTCCTTTTAAAGTAAAAGATATTTATATGATTATAAGGCCGTATCCCATCAGAATAAGTAATCAGACTAACATTGGAGAAGAAATTTATAGTGGTGACTATGCGGGTAGTACTGAAATTACTTGGGAGGAAGTAAAAAATAGGTGTGGATGCGATACTGATTTGGAGGAGTATACAACTGTAACGAAGAAGACGAGGCGGGTTTTTGAGATGAATTGGGGGAGGTTGAAATATAATGTAATGATAAATCGGCCAACTCAAATCGTGCTGAATTTTGCGCAGTATATAGATTGGAAGGCGTATAGGTGTAATAACTATGATGAGTTGCCGGCTAGAGTCAAAGATTTTGTGAACAAGATAGAAGAAACTACTAATACGCCCGTTACGATGATTGGCACAGGTGAAAGAGATTGTGACATTATAGATTTGAGATGAATGATTAGAAATCTTGGCACGTTGGCTTTGACAGGGATTCTTTTAGAATGGCTATTGATGGGCAGGGGTCTTGCTGTGCTTTGTAAAGCAAGAAATAGCTGCGACGTGTTGAGCCATTGGCAGGTGCTCATTTTTTACTTTATAAAAATGATATATCTGCATTTCCTCGAAAGAAGATAGTTTGGCAGGGATCTAGTTTTGTTTCACAAAACTAGAAATAGCTGCGGTTCTTCGGAAGAAAAAGTAAACTTTTTCTTCTCTCAGAATCTTGCTATTTCGAACCTATGGTTCGCTTCCGGTCAAATTGTTGCAGATTAGAATAGCTTGAACATATGTTCAAGCTATTCTAATGGAGCCATTGGCAGGGATCGAACCTGTGACCTGCTCGTTACGAATGAGCT
>CAYOSC010000007.1:0-42375 GCA_964406525.1 uncultured Candidatus Saccharibacteria bacterium
AACCAGCATTGTAGACTTAGAGGGTCTATGTCCTATCCGTTGAACGATGGCGCCTCAGGCTGTATATATTATACCATATATAATATATATGTAGCTGATGGATTACTTTTCGGAAGTTGGTTTTTGTAATTTATAATAAATTGAGGGGGCGAAACGAATTGGGGCGAGAATGGATTGGGCGGCTTTCTCCATACGAACGAGATTTTTGGTGCCGAAGAGCTTTTTGAGCTTTGCGCTGCGGAAGTTAGAGACAGAGAGAACTTTCTCGATTTTGAAGCCGGATTTGCGAAAAATTTCTTCGATATATTTCGGATGATAGTTATAGAATCCGTCGGAGTTGAGGTCTTTGAGATGGGCGACTTCGCGGCTGAAAGGATTAATATCGGATTTTTTGAACCAATAGCGGAACATTTTGGGTAAGGTCTTTTTGTTGGCGACTTCGATGACGGCGATGCCACCTGGTTTGAGAATGCGATAGAGTTCGTCGGAGACTTTTTGCATCTCTTTGAAATGATGGGTAGCGCGCACCATGATGAGTGCATCAAAAGTATCGTCATCGAACGGAATGTCGTAGATGTCGCCAGCCTTGGTCTGGATTTTGTCGCCGTAGAGTTCTTTAGCTTGGGCTAGCTCAGTTTTAGAATAATCGAAAACGGTAGCGGTCTTAGCACGAGGGATATATTCGTCGGCGAGGCGGCCGTAGCCACCGGCGATATCGACGAAGTTATCAACATGCGCCGGGAGAAGCTTGCGGATAGCGAGGCGGTCAGCCATATCTTCGTATTTACGATCAGCATCTTCCCAGAAAATTTTCTTATAATCATAGCCGTTGTAGTCAGCTACCACGTCCGTTGCTTGCGTGGAAGTGGATTTCGCAGTTTCTTTTGTCATAATCTTTTTTATTATAACATGGAAGGGGGATTTTTGATGATATTTTTTGGCGGTAAGTTGGCAACTGAGGGTGATGAGATTATAAAAAATAAGACCCGAGGGTCTTCTTTTTTATAATGGTGAGTCGGCATAAATGCCTCAGCTCACCGGCGGCGCCTCGAAAGAAAAGTAAACTTTTCTTTATTCGGCTTCTTGGTGAGTCGGGAGGGGCTCGAACCCTCGACACCGGGCTTAAAAGGCCCGTGCTCTAACCAGCTGAGCTACCGACCCAATTGTTAAATTTGGCGTGGGCGGTAGAAATATGACATACGGTTCACCATCGTCCACATGGTGATCTCTGCGGGAGTCGAACCCGCGTTGACGGGATGAAAACCCGTTGTACTAACCGTTATACTAAGAGACCGTACTAACATTATACCAAAAATCATTATATATGACAAGATTTTTATTATGCGTGAAGATTATAGTGAGCTGACTTTTTCGCAGGCGGTGCTGTATTGGATGGTGTAGTCGCGGGGGCCGTAAGGCTCGACGGGATAGAAACGGACGTAAGTCTTGTTCGCGTCGCATTGGTAATAGCTATTTGAGAAAGCGTCAATCGAGCTGGCATTTTTGCCATTGTTATATAATAATAGTTGGCGGAGTAAGACGGTAGGGAGACCTTGGCTGACGTAATCTTTGAGGACAGTCTCGGGCTCGTTGAGGTATTTGCCGAGGGAGCGCGGATAGAGATATTCGATGTAATAGGAGTCGGCGAGTTTCTCGAGCTCGTGTTCGCTGCGTTTGACAGGATCAAAAACATTGCTAAGGGTAAGAGTGGCGACGATGGCGACGGCAGAAACGCCAATCATAGAGAGCAAAGTGGCTTCGCGCCAGCTGAATTTCGAGCGCTTGGAAGAGGAGCGGCGAGTAGGGTCGGCCAATCTAGTAGATGATTTGCGGTGGGCGGACTTTTGCGAAAGATTGCGCGTGAGATTTCTTGCAGCGGTTGCAGCTTTTTCGGTGGCAATGCTGGCTTTGGCGGCGAGCTGGACGGATTTTCGCGGGGAACGTAAAGCGGCGGCACGGGCTGGTGCGTAATTTTTAGGGAAGTAGCGCTGTTTCTGGCGTGCAGCTTGTGCTTTGTTCATGCTCCTATTATACCACTAGTGGTAAAAATATTGCAAGATAAACTGGCATGATTTCGGGAAATATGCTAAAATAAGCAGATGAGCAAAGTATTTAAACGAACAAAGATTTTGGCTACGATCGGCCCGGCCGTATCGAGCGAAGAACGTATTAAAGAACTATTTGAAGCGGGGATGGATGACTGTCGCCTAAACTTTTCTCATGGCGATAGCGAAACGCGTGACCAGCAGATCGCATGGATTCGTAAGGCAGCGGAGGAGCGGGGTAAAGCAGTGGCGATTATTCAAGATTTGCAGGGTCCGAAGATCCGCGTAGGTATCATTAAAGATAATCATTATGAGGTGCAGGAAGGCGATGAGCTGATCTTGGACTACGCAGTGAAGGAACACGCGGGCGATAATATCTTGCCTGTGCAGTACAACTTGGCGCAAAAAGTGCGTGTAGATGAGCCGATCTATATTTTCGATGGGAAGATCCGAACGCACGTCATGGAGATTGTGTCGGACACCGCAATTAAGCTGAAAGTCGAAAATAAAGGCGTAGTGATGAGCAATAAAGGTTTAAACTTGCCGGAGACGGATTTTGGCGGAGATATCTTGACGCCGAAAGATCTAGCGGATATTGATTGGGGTGTGACGCGCGATTTTGACTATGTGGCATTGTCGTTCATCCAATGTGCGGATGATATTCGGAAGCTGCGTGCACTCTTACAAGAAAAAGGCTCGACGGCGCGAATTATTGCGAAGATTGAGACTAAGAAGGCCGTCGAGAGTGACGAAACTCTAGAAGAAATTGTAAAAGCGACGGATGCGGTGATGGTGGCGCGTGGCGACATGGCGGTAGAAGCGGGTGCGGAGATTGTGCCAGTAGTGCAGCGCAAGTTGGTGACTTTGTGCCGCAAGCACAGCAAAGTTTGTATCGTGGCGACCCAGACGATGGGTTCGATGGTGGATAACCCAGAGCCATCACGTGCAGAAGTGAGCGACGTGGCGAATGCAGTTTTGCAGGGTGCGGATGCAGTGATGCTTTCGGATGAGACCGCGATGGGGAAGTACCCGATCGAAACCGTGAAGGCGATGCGTAAGGTGATTCTCTACACGCAGAATAACTCGCCGATGCGTTCGATCGATCAAGATCCGCAGAGCGAGAACCGGAAGTATGATGCGATCGCGGCGGCAGCAGCGCGCTTGGCGGAGAAGATCGAAGCAGATTTGATCGTATGCCAGACAGCTTCGGGTGAAACCGCTCGGACGATTGCGGCGCAACGTCCGAACTTGCCGATTATTAGCGTGACGCCAGAGCAGCGGGTAGCAAATCAGCTGGGCTTAGTCTACGGTAACTCGGCGTTTGTACGGACATGGTCGGAAGATTGTGGACTGGACCTCGCAAAGGAGCTGAAAGCTTCGGGGTATCTGCAACTCGAAGATGGCCAGAAAGATTTGGTCGCTGTGATTATCTCGGGGAATAAAGATTTGTTTGGAACGGACACTATTAAGGTCCGCAAAATCTAAATATTGTAGGTTTGCCCCGTAAATACGCTTTTTCTTGGGACGTGTCGCTCAGGCCCGTCGTTACGGGCTTCGCGCACTGCATGCTCGCTCGTAAGCTCCGCACCCCCAAGAAAAAGGTATTTCACGTGGCAAACTAATTCGAAGTTTTAGTGCAAATAACAGAACCGTACGAAAATGCGGTTCTTTTGTATTGATTCTATATTATAATGGAGTAAAGAACCAAGGAGGTGAAATGTTTGATAAAAAGACTGTGAAGGATGTAGATGTCAAAGATCAGGTAGTCTTAGTGCGGGCGGACTATAATGTGCCGATGATAGAACAAGAAGACGGACAAATGCGGATCGCGAGTGACTTGCGGATTCGGGAGAATTTGCCGACGTTGAAATATCTATTGGAAAATGGGGCGAAGAAAGTAATCGTGATTTCGCACTTGGGGCGTCCGAAGGAGAAGGATGAGAAATTGTCGCTCAGACCAGTGGCGGAGAAATTGGCGGAACTATTGCCGGGAGTGACGGTAGGGTTTGTGGATGAATGCCGTGGGGATGAGGTAGAACAGGCGGTGGAGGAAATGCCGGAGAAAAGTATTTTAGTGCTGGAAAACTTGCGGTTTGAGCCGGGCGAGAAGAAAAATGATGTGGATTTTGCGGAAGATATTGTGAGAAGCACGGGGGCAACGTTGTTTGTGCAGGATGGATTCGCGGTGACGCACCGAGCGCACGCGTCGACGGTGGCGATTGCGAAATTATTACCGGCGGTAGCAGGGCTATTGGTAGAGAAAGAAGTGACGATGCTGCGGAAGGCTCTGGAGAATCCGGAGCGACCGCTGGTGACAGTGATTGGGGGCGTGAAAGCGGAAGATAAGCAGCCATTGATCGATAAGTTTTTGCCGATTTCGGATAAGCTAATCGTGGGTGGAAAGATTGCGGCGGAGGGCTATAAGTCGGATAATCCGCGGGTGTATGTGGCGGAGGATTTTGACGAGAATGGGGAAGGAGAGAAGCTAGATGTGGGGCCGGTCTCGACTTGCAAAATCGTAGATATGGTGAACGGGGCGAAGACGGTGCTCTGGAACGGTGTGCTAGGGAAGGTAGAAGATCCGGCTTATGCGACGGCTTCGGTGATTTTGGCGAAAACGTTGGGGGAGAGCCATTATCTAACTTCGATTATTTGTGGGGGTGATACGGCGGGGTTTGTAGAGGAATTACGGGTGAATGATCCGGAATTAAAATATGGTTTGATCTCGACGGGAGGAGGGGCGGCGTTGTCGCTATTGTCCGGAGAAGACATGCCAGGATTAGAGGTTCTGGAAGATAGATAGAGCCTTTGCGATAGCTAGCGTGATACGGCGTTGAAGGATGCGTTACTCACTCGACGTACGTCTTAGTACGTCTCGTTCCGTTACTCCCGTCGCCTTGTCTCACGCTGCTCTCGCAAAGGGTTCGTAAGGTATAGCAGTCAATAAGTTTTTGGTTAGATGATATTAGGGCGCTCTCTAGATAGAGGGTTCGAGACAGAAAATAACCTACTTCTTCTTAGCATTTTTGGAAAGATTTTTGAAAAAAGTTGTTGACATTGCAAAACGGTCATGTATAATAGAAACATAAAAGGTCACAAATAAATACATAAAACATAGACAAACACGAAAGGAAAATGTTATGTCAAAAATTGCAAAATCTATGGCTGTGCTCGGCGTAGTCGCTGGTCTCGGCGTAGCTGCTTTGCCGTTGAGCTCATATGCAGTTGGCTCGAACCCAGTCACGATTCAGGCAACCGTCGATAGCTCAATTTCAGTTACTTCTGCGACTGATTTAGTCAACTTAGGTACGATTGCTGCTGGTACTGGTATCGCTGTTCAATCTACTGATGTGACGGTTGCTGGTAGCGTTGCTACTTACAATCTTGGCATCATTGACAAGAACGAAGACAACAATATGAATTGGGTTAGCTTGGCTGAGGGGCAGACTGCGAGTGGCGCTGATGTCACTGGGACTCAGATTCCTGCGACTGCAGATCTAGCGACTGAAGCTAAAGGTTGGGCATTCCGCATAGGTGAGGATGGTGCTTGGACTGAGGTTCCTGCTGCTGGCGAGTCGGTTGCGGCTGCTCCTATCGTTTCTGGTGGCGCCTTGAATGGTACTCCAGCTAAGACTACGGTTACCTTCGGCGTGAAGGCTGATGCAACTTTGAAGAATGGTATTTACCAAGATCAGGTTGTCTTCGTAGCAACTGCCGGTGCTTAATTGATAAATACTGGTTCAAAAAGTGTCCTCTTCAATGGGGGCATTTTTTGACGGTTTGGTGTTGAAATCTTGGCGGCGATATACTATAATGAAGTAATAAATAGGAGGTATGTAGTGAAGAGCTTAAAAAGCTTGGCAAGGATGTTAGCAGCGCTAGTTGTAATAACATTGGGATTGTTCGTGGGTGGAGATATGGTGGCGGCCGAGGAAGAAACGCCAGACTATCGTATACAGTTATCGCCGGCTAAGATTGAGCTTGAACTGGAGCCCGGCAAGACAGTATCGAAGACTTTTCGAGTGCAGAATACTGGCGCAAAAGACTTTGATTTTGAGCTCGGGACTGGACCTTATGGCGTAGAGGGAGAGGACTATGAACAGAATCTGTCGAAAGTGACGAGCTATAATTATATAAAAGATTGGATTAAGTTTTCTGAGGATAAAGGTACTGTCAAGGCTGGTGAGAGTAAGGAAATTACGGCGACAGTGGCAGTGCCACAGGATGTGCCGTCGGGCGGACAGTATGCAGTAATTCTGGCGAAAATGATTGAACCGCATGATGATAGTGTGAGTGGCATTGTTGCAGAGAAGCAAGTGGGACTGCTAGTGTATTCTAAAAACATAGATGGTAATACCCGTGAGACGGGGAGCATTGTGGAGGCAAAAGTGCCAAGTTTCATGTTTACACCACCAATTAGAGCTACGTCGGTAGTGGAGAATACGGGTAACGTGCACGCGGATGCGACATATATTATGCAAGTATATCCGTTGTTTGGTGGAGAGGAAGTTTACACGAATGAAGAAAGTCCAGAAGTGAGGACGATTTTGCCGGAGACGCGACGTTTGAACACTTTGACGTGGGATGGGGCGCCACAGCTAGGAATCTTCCGGGTGAAGCAGACGGTGAAGTTCTTGGATGATGTAAAAGAGATTGAGAAGCTGGTGTTTATCTGTCCGATTTGGTTCTTGCTGATTATTTTGGTAATTATTTTCTTGGCAGTGTTCTGGATCGTAAGTTGTACTCGTGGTAGAAAGGAGTAAAGAGGATGAAGAAAACTTTAATTAGCATTTTGGCGGGAGTGGTGATACTGGGAGGAGTATGGCTGCCGAGTGGAGTGACGTATGCGGAAGAATCATCATCGGAGTCGCGAAGTGCTTTGGAGATTACGCCGAGTGGTGCGAAGTTGACGCTGGTGGCGGGCGAGACGCTAGAAGGTAACGCGTCGAATTGTCCGGTAGGTGCGGATGGCTGTGCGATCAATGTGAAGAATATCGGTACGGGCCCGGTGAGGTTCCGAGTATATATGACGCCATATGTAGTGAAAGGTGAAGAAAATGAACTTAGTTTTGCGGATGATGATAATAGCCCGCGGGCACAGTTGGTGAAGTGGGTGACTATTCAGAACAAAGACGGTGAATATGTGACGGAGACGGAATTTGCGGCGGAGCCAGGTGAAAGTGTGAAGATTCCTTACCGCGTGGCGGTGCCGGAAGAGATGCCGGCAGGGTCACAGTATGCGGTGATCTGGGCGCAGATTATTAATGATGGTAGTGGCGGCGGGATCGAAACGGTGGGGCAAGTCGGTGCGGTGCTATCGGCACGATCGTCAGAAGGCATCGTAGAGACGGCAGAGATTTCTGATTATGATTTCACGAAGTTTACTTTTGGTGGGCCTTTACACGCTACGGCGACGGTCAAAAATACTGGCAACGTCGACTTTCCGATTAATTACACTTACACGGCAAAGACATTGTTTGGTAAGGAATTGTACAAAAAAGAAGATTTCACGGCGGCTTATCCGGAGACAACTTACCATATTAACTTAGACTGGGAAGAGACGCCGTTTTTGGGTATTTTCCAGGTAGAATGGAAAGTAGTGGCAGCAGACGCAGATCGTACTGAGTCGGCAGTAGTAGTGATTATGCCGATAATTGTAATGATCGTGATGATTTTGCTGTTGACAGTGATTATTATCTGGATTATAATCATAAGTAGAAAGCGCAAAGAGCGCAAAGCTCGTAAGCTAGTCTAGTCGCGAAAGACGAGAACTGCGAGCCGTCGTAATACTATTGCGAGTAGTGTTCTGCGAGACGACAGCTCTAGGCAAATTCAACATAAAAACCAAAAAGAAAGAGTGTAGAGTATGCAGAGACAAAGAAAGCAACTTTTAGGGCTGGCTGGATTGGCGCTGGTAGGCATCATGACTGCTGTTGCTTGCGTGATTTCCGGCCCAGATGCGGGGGCAGTAAGTAATAGCGGGGACGTTAATATCAAGGTGCAGGTGGCGAACCCAGGTACTGTGCCGGAAGTAAAAATTCAGGATTTCACCTATCGTGATACTGACTCAGTATTCCGGAAGACTTTTAATGTGAAAGTCTCATATGTCCGGACGACAGATCTGAGAGTTTATCTGAAGAATACAGGGTCGGCACCGGAAGTTGATGCATCGGGGATTGCGCTGCTGGCGACGAATCCGGATGCGGAGGCTGGCGAGTTGAGTATTGATACATCAGCATGTAACGTGACTTTCAGCGAGACGGAGCAGATTTGTGATTTGACGTTTGATCTGGCGCAGGCTGAGGGCGAGTTCTATGTGCCGGGTACGATGTTCTCGACGAGGGCAGTGGCGATCAATGGGGGTGTTGAAAGCATGGCGGATGATGCGATGGCTTTTGCTTATCGTGAAGCTTTCCTGATGAACTTTGGTGGACAGTATGTGGCTAATGGTGACCCGATTATGGAGGCAATTCTAAGTGAGAACGTAAAGTTCGCAGCGATTGAGGTGTTTGATGAGGCGGGGAATAGAGTGCCAATTCCAGCGAATACGACGATTGGTGGGAACGACTATTATACTCTTGACCTGACTCAGATGAAGGATGGTTCGTTGAAATTTGCTTTGCCATTATGGGAAGCTAAGGCGGCCGATGGTAAATATAAAGTCGTCTTGATTACTTATGATACGGCGGAGCCGACTGATGATAGCTTGAACGGGATGGCGATGGTGGATAATGTGCCGTATAAAAAGGTGAATACGAGCGACCCAGGTACGAATCCAGAAGACCCAAATAAGCCAGGCAGTCCGAACAATCCAAATACGCCGAATGTGCCGATCAATCCGGGTAGACCAGATAAGCCGGGGAACCCAGATGAGCCGAGCAATCCGGACAAGCCGGATGGTCCAGATGAGCCGGAGGCGCCAGATACGGGCTTGAACCTATTCAGAGATTTGAACATTTCGAGAGCGGATTACATTATCACGGGTTTGGTAGCTTTTGGACTAGTAACAGGATTTGCGATTTTCCTGATCGTACGTCGCAATAAGCGCTAAAAGACTTAAAACTGCTGGTTAATAGATATATGATGCGTATGTGACCTTGCGCAACATATATAATAAATAGTTAGCCGGCAGTTTTTTGTAGGGTGGGGCCCTTTCTAGTTTTTGTTCTGTAAATATGCTTTTTCTTGGGTCGCGTCCCTCGAGCCCGTCGTTATGGGTCTCGGGCGCTCATCCTCGCTCGTGAGCTCCGGAAGTCCCAAGAAAAAGATATTTACAGAACAGGGTTAAAGGATTAAAGGGCTCCAGCGATTTTAGGTTGTTGGTTGTTGCTTAAAATGAAAATATGCTTTCTGCATGAGGCCGTTATTAATTCATTGCTGGCTTCACTATTAAAAAACACCCCTTGCAGGGTATTTATCTGGTGGGCGATAGAGGAGTCGAACCTCTGACCTCGTCTACGTCAAAGACGCGCTCTAGCCAACTGAGCTAACCGCCCGATAGGCTTATTGTATCACGTTTTGCACGAAATGTGAAGGGTGGATTTGTGCTTTTCTAGTAGAATGAAAAACCGATACGTTAAACAACTTATGGTATAATAGAATGAGAAAAAGGAGGGAAGATGCACGTTGATGAGAAATTTATGGAGGAAGTAGGCTTGGGCGCGATGCCGGCGGAGGAAAAGAGAGCTTTTATGCAACATGCGGAAGAGGAACTGCAGGTGCGCGTGGGGCAGGGAATTGGCGCGGAGATGTCGGATGAGCAGTTGCAGGAGTTTGACGGGATTAGTGATTTAAAAGTGGCGAGGAGCTGGCTAGAGCAAAATGTGCCGGCTTACCGAGAGATTGTGGCGCGGATTTATGAGAGTTTTAAGCAAGAATTATTAGCGGAGCGGCGGAGTATCTTGGGGGAAGCGTAAAAGTTTTGATTGGTTAATTTTGGTGGATGTAAATAGATAAGATATTCTTGATTTTTAACCCTCAGTGATGAGCTGAGGGTTTAGCGTTGTTTGCCGTAGCCGTTGATGAAAGATTTGGCGTCCATCGGTTTCTTATCTTCGGGCTGGAGACGGTCGACGGCGACGAAATTACGATCGGCGCATTTGATCATGAGGGGGGTGCTGAGGCTATTGGCGATCGAGGGGTCGCAAACGATCGCGGTGGTATCGACGATGTGAGCTTCGAGAATAATGCAAGTTTTGCCGAAGAATTGGTATTTGGGCTTCGGGAAACCCTGGTAGGCGACGATTTGACGGTAGATTTCGGCGGCGGTGTGCTGGTCGGGCTGGAGGAGGGACATGGACTTGGAAAGCTTGGTCGTGAAAGTGGCCTGTGAATCGTCTTGGGGGACAGGAGTGAGCTGGCGAACCTCGGACAAATGGGTGACGAGCCATTCGGCGCCAGCGGTGGCGATGGTACGGTAGATCTCGAGCTTGTCGAGCGGGAGGTTGGTGAGGGTAGCTTGATGATAAATCGGACCGGCGTCCATTTTCTTAACGAGTTTCATGATGGAATAGCTAAAATCGGTGTCGCCGGCGAGAATGGCGGATTCGATCGGAGATGCGCCGCGATACTTAGGTAAGAGAGAAGGATGGAGATTGAGAATACCCTCGGGCTCGAAAAGATCGAGGAGATTCGAGCGAATCAGGACGCCAAAAGATGCTAGGATGCCGTAGAGCTCAGGGTGAGATTTTTTCAGCTCAATAACTTGGTCAAGATCGGCGGCGGTGCGAGCGTGAAAAACGATGTCGACATGATTTTTTAAAACGTCTAAAGTGTAGTCGGCTAAGGAGCCGTTGCCAAAAAATATGATTTGTGGTTTAGTCATCGGGGAAGAGCTCTTTGTTGTTTTTGATTTCGGATTCGTAATCGGTGATAGGGATGAGGTCGCCTTTGTCGTCCATGCGGGAGAAAGCCTTGGCGTCGTCGCGGATGTGGTCGATGAAGAGGATGCCGTCGAGATGGTCGATTTCGTGTAAGAGGGTGCGAGCGAGGTAGCCGCTGGCTTTGATGCGGACTTCGGTGCCGTCTTCGAGGGTAGCTTTGATCTTGGTTTTAGAAGGGCGGCCGACGAGACCATAAATATCGGGTACAGAGAGACAGCCTTCCTGATCGACTTGGGTTTTACCCTCGGTGCGGATGACTTCGGGATTGATCAGGGCGGTGAAAGAGCGATTTTCCTTATTGTCGAGATCGTCACGGACGATGATAATGCGCTGATTTTCGCCGAGTTGCGGCGCGGCCATGGCAGCGGAGAGCTCGTAAGGATGCTGATCTTCCCATTCAAGAGAAGCGGCGACCATATCCGCAATCAGATCGCGAGTTTCATCGGTGATTTCGCGAACTTTGGCGGACTTTTGGCGCAAACGTGGATCGGGAGTAGTAATAATTTTTCTCATTGGATATATTATAACATATTCAGCATGAAAATTGGCGAATTTATGCTAGAGGAGGGAAGGTGGGTCAATGTTGATAGCGTATTTCGCGGTGTAGGGGAGGAGGGCTTTGCGGAGTTGTTCGCGAGAGGTGGATTTGACGACGAACTGCCAGGTGAAGCCGCGATTGCCACGCTCGTGGAAGGCGGGGGTAGGCGGAGAGACGAGGAGATGGGGATTCTGGGAGAGTTCGGAGTAGGCTTGCTGGATCTTGGTGAGGGTGGTGCGCTCGGTCTTATAAGTGATACTGAGGCGGGCGAGGTAAGTATAGGGAGGCATTTGCTGGGTGCGACGCTGCTGAAGGAGATAATCGGCGAAATTGTGGAAATCGGCCTGGATAGCGGTCTGGATGACGGGGTGGTCGGGCTGGTAAGTTTGGATGAAAACCTGGGCTTTGTCGAGGTGACCGCGACCGACACGACCGATGACCTGAGTAAGGAGCTCGAAAGTGCGCTCCTCCGCGGCGAAATCTGGCAAGGCGAGACCGGAATCGGCCTGGATGACACCGACGGTGGCGAGGTGAGGGAGATCGAGCCCGCGGGCGAGAGTCTGGGTGCCGATGAGGATGTCGATATCGCCGGATTTGACGGTATCGTAGAGGGAGGCGAGGTCGTCGGTCTTGGAATTGTCGCCGTCGAAACGGGCGATTTTGGCGTCGGGGAAGAGCTTGGCGAGCTCGGCTTCGAGGAGCTTGGTGCCGAAACCTTTGTGAATAATATTGATGTGCTGGCAGCTGGGGCAGGTAGAGGGGACTTTCTGAGTGTAGCCGCAGATGTGGCAGTTCAGGGTATAGGTGTCGGTGTGGAGGGTCATAGGTAGGTAGCAATTCGGGCAAAGGGCTTGCCAGCCGCATTTCTCGCAGAGGGTGAGCGGGGAAGAGCCGCGGCGGTTGTGGAAGATGAGGGTCTGATGCTTATGCTGGAGATTGTTCTCGATGTCGGCGAGGAGGGGAGTGGAGAAGTAATGATTCTTGGTGAACTGGTCGCGCTTTTTGAGATCGATGACGGTGACCTTAGTGGTGGTAGGGGAAGACTTGGCCTTCTGGCTGAGTTCGGTGAGAGTGTGCTTAGACTTGGCGAGGTGATAATCGACGATATTCGGGGTGGCGGTGCCGAGGAGGCAGGGAATCTGGAGCTTGGAGGCCATGAAGCTAGCCAGACGCAGAGCGGAGTAGCGGGGAGGATTCTCTTGATAATAAGCGCCTTCGTGGGCTTCGTCGATGATGATGAGACCGAGATTATGTACGGGTGAGAGGAGAGCGGAGCGAGGGCCGATGATAACGAGCGGGTTTGATTGCTCTGAGGTGGTGGTGAGGATGTCGAGCCAGATCTGGCGGCGTTCGGTCATGGTCTGTTGGGAATGGATGAGACGGATGCGGTCGCCGAAAGTCTGCTGGAAGATACTAACGAGCTGGCTGGTGAGGGCGATTTCAGGGACGAGGAGGATGACGGAGCGCCCCTGGGCGAGGGTTTCGGCGGTGAGCTGGAGGTAGATATTGGTCTTGCCGCTGCCGGTGATGCCACGGAGGAGGCGGGTGTGGCCGGGGGCTTGTTGGAGCTCGGCGAGAGCGCGCTTTTGGGCGGAATTGAGGGGGATTTTAGGCGTAAGCGGTGTGGGACGGCTCTCGGGGTGAGAAAGGGCTCCTGAGGCATCTAAATAGCCTCTGAAGGCATTTTTGCTGGTGAGACCGGCTGGAATCATGAGGTTGGCACAAAGTGGTACAGAGGTGAGATAATACTGGGCAAGCCAAAAAATCGATTGTAAGAGGTGAGTGGGGAGGGGAATAGGGAAGAGGAGCTTCGTGACGGGCTTGGTGGGGAAGTCGACCTTGGCGACACGTTTGTAAACGATGCCGATGATGGTCTTGCGGCCTAGGGGGACGAGGACGAGCTGGCCGGGCTGGAGCGGGAGGTCGGAAGAATAGGTCAAAACGCTGCCGCCGCTGCGGAAGATCTCTGTCGGTATTACCTCGAAAAACATGGTTATATTATAACATAAGATAGGGATTACTTAATTGACTAAGCTATTATTTTACACTCGCTGTAATAATCACATTTGTCGCATAAGTCCCAGAAGGTAAGCTCGGGGAGATGGAAATGCCGACGTAGTAGGTGTGCTTAGTGGCGGGGTTGCCTTCGGTATTGGTGACGGTCTCTTTAGAATTGTATAGATTTTGTGGTGCAGTGGTGATGGGGAGGGTGTAGGACTTATGATTAGAATCGCCAGTGCCGTCCCAGAAGCCCCAAGCGTTATGGCCGGGCTGGACGGGGTTGGTGGAGGAGACGGGAGAGATTTCTGCGGTGGTGACGGTTGGATCTTTGAGTGAGGGTTGGGTGGAGTGTAAAGTAATATTATATTCGGTATTACTGGAGATGGTAGCGGTAGCAGTACCTTCAGCGATTTCGGTAGCATTGGCGGTTTCGTCCATGCCGGAGGTGGCGTCGATGCTGATGATGGAGGGCATGGTGACGGTGACGTTACCATCTTTGCTTTCTGACCAGGTAGGTTTCTCGATTTTATCTAACCCGCCTGGGGCGACGCAACGAACGGAGTAGCCGACGTAGCGATCGTAGGTGTTCGTACCCGGGCGGAAAAAGCTCCTATTGAAGTATAGGTAGCACGCGCTGGTGTCTGAGCGGGACACACGAGACCAATAGTAGCCGTCGGTGCCGGAACTGTAGAGCTTAGCACCAGCGTCGAGGTAGCCGGCGGCAGGAAACTTGTAAGGTGCTTTTTGTACGTTATTGAACTTCGTTTGATAGTCACTACCTAAGTTTGCGCCACTTGCTCCAAACAATGCTTGGAATTGACCACCATTACTACCTCCGGTTGGAAGTTTCCATCCCTTTGGACAAATGCTACCGCTTGCTGGTGTACCATTGCCAGTTGCTGAAGCGCCAGTCTTAGCAGTTGCAGTGAGCCAGGAGTAGTAATTTCCGTTTCCTTGTACCCAAGCAGTAGTGCTACTAGAGTCTCTTGTCATATTAGGATCACCATTCTTCATCTGATCTGGATCACCAGAAGTTGTCCAACCCGTAGTTGCACTAGTTGGCAAAGTGTAGCTGCCGGAAGGTAAATCAGAATCGGTGTAGTCAATCTTAGTGCCGCCGTCCAGCGCTAAGTTCTCCTGCATCCAGCAATTGCCATCAGCTAGTTTTACGATCGTATATGAAGTTTCTGGGGCATTTTTTCGCTTATCGACTAAAGTAGCAGTGTCGCTTTCATCCGTATTGGAGCAGATTTGCTGGGTCATTTCTTGCATATCGGAAATATCATGAATAGTGCGGGAATCACCGGCGGCATAAACATGAGATGTGGGGTGAGTGGTGGGAGAAGCGATGATGATTCCCGAAGTCAAAAGGATAGCTCCGATGCTGGCAAAAGCAAAAGTCATTCTAACTTTCTGTCTTTTGATGTAAGG
This sequence comes from uncultured Candidatus Saccharibacteria bacterium, assembly GCA_964406525.1. GTDB lineage: Bacteria > Patescibacteriota > Saccharimonadia > Saccharimonadales > Saccharimonadaceae > Nanosyncoccus. The sequence goes on from CAYOSC010000007.1 coordinate 14,898, forward strand.
TTGATGTATTTTTAGCATGGAGCCCTCCTTTTGGTCAAAATTTGCACCCTTGGGCGATACTAAAAACGACACCGCAAGGGTGTCTAATCCAATTCAATTACCAGGGAGTAGTCCCTAACAATTGGTTGCGGTGCCGTTCTTAAACTGTTAAGAAGAACTCCGCTATAAAAATAGTAATTGAACTGAATTAGACATTTTTATTGTAACACGAAAAAAGTGTGGTGGGAGAAAAATGGCGAAAAAATTTAAAATGGCTGGGGCGTGATATAATGAGGTTATGGAATTTGTGGAGTTGAGGGAAGAAGAGATCGCACAGCTGGATTTTGCGTGTGGGAATTTTTTGCAGTCGCTGGAGATGTATCGGCGATATCAGGGGATCGGGCGCGAGAGTTATTTCGTGGGGGTGAAGAAAGACGACAAAATCGTAGCGGCGGGGCTGATGGTGGCGCGAGAGTGGAAGCTTGGATGGAAAGTATTTAGGGTACCAGGCGGATGGCTAATGAATTATGACTCGTTCTCTTCGCGAGCTACGTCGTTGAAGCCTGTGGCTGCTCCCTCACCGTACCCTAAGTACGGCTCGGTCCGCTGCTCGGCTTCGCCTAGTATCTCATCGAAGATAACTTCGCCATCACGAGACGGTGTGGAGATTTTGAAATTTATCACGGAGCGGGCGAGGGAATTTTGCAAACAGCGCAAGGGAATAGCGCTGGAGATTGCGCCGAATATTGTGGCGCAATCGCGGGATGCGCATAACCAGATCGTCGAGGGGGAGAATAATTTGGCGGTGAAGGCGGAGCTGGAGAAGTTGGGCTATAAATATCTGGGGGAGTATGAGCAGGTGAAGTGGACCTTCGTGAAGGAACTCAGCAAGGTGGAGCCAGAGGAGATGTTGATGAGCTTCCGGACGGATCACCGGCAGCGGATCCGGCGGGCGGAGCGCGAGGGAGTGCGAGTGCGGGAGCTGGCGGAGGATGAGTTGGGGATTCTGAAAGAGATTGCGGCGGAAGCGGGGGAACGGCATGGGTTCAAGGATCCGGAGATGGAATATTACCGTTCGATGAAGAAACATTTCGGGGAGAAGGTGAAGTTTGTGGTGGCGGAGCTGCCGGCGGAGAAAGTGGGTGGCAAGGCAGGGGAGTATGTGCCGCTGGCGGCGTCGATGTTCGTGAACGACGGGCGGGAGATGATATATTTATATAGTGGTTCGGTGCGGAAGTTGCAGAAGTATGGTGGGGCGCATTTGATTCAGTGGCAGATGTTGCAAGAGGCGATGGAAAAAGGCTGCACGAAGTATAATTTTTACGGGGTGTATCCGGTGGAGGGGAACGGAGTGTATAATTTTAAGCTGGGGTTCCGCGGGAAAGTGGAAGAACTTTTGGGGACTTTTATCTTGCCGATTGGATGGACTGGGAAGCTCTATGTGGCGAGATTGAAAGAACATGAGTATGGGGAAGTACACTAATTAGATACGCTGATGCTTGTAGCTTGAGTGTAAAGATGTTGTAAAAAATACTTGATAATCAGATGTCTCTGGAGTATAATTGAGGAAAAGAGAGGAATTATGCTAGATATTTTTATTACATCTCGGGTGCGACGGAAGATTGTGGTGGTGTTTGCGAAATATCCGGATTTTAAGACGCACGTGCGGGCGTTGTCGAAGCTGATCAAGGAAGACCCGGGGAATATTCAGAGGGAGTTGCAGAGGCTAGAGCGGGGCGGGTTTCTAATCATGACACAGAAAGGTAATACACGGATTTACCAGATGAATAAGCAGTTCCCGCTGCTGAAAGAGTTGCAGGGGATGGTGATTAAGTCGCAGCAATATGCGAAGGCTAATAAAGTCGATAGAACGATCGGGTGAGTGGGCTGTTTGATCGACTGGTCGCGTTGCGTGGGCTGGATGGGGAGTTTTTGCGGCCAAAATATGAAGATTGTTTAGATCCGAATTTGCTGCCGGACATGGAGCAGGCGGTGGAGCGGATTCGGCAGGCGCGGGATCAGGGGGAGAAGTGCCTGATTTATGGTGATTATGACGTCGACGGAGTGACGGCGACGACGGTGATGTATGATATATTGCGGGGGGCGGGCGTGGCGGAGGTGGAGACGATGCTGCCGAACCGTTTCACAGATGGCTACGGGATGAGTACAAAAGTCGTACAGCGGGCAGTGAAAACGGGGGTGAAACTGGTCGTGACGGTGGACTGCGGGAGCCGGAATCAGGAAATCGTAGCGGAGCTGGCAGGGGCGGGGATAGACACTATTGTGACGGATCATCATGAATGTGGCGAGGATTTGCCAGCGGCGGTAGCGGTAATAAATCCGAAACGTAAAGATGTGAAGGTGCCGTCGGAGCTGCGGGAGCTAGCGGGGGTGGGAGTGGCGTTCAAGGTGGCTCAGGCGCTGGTGAAGGCGGGGCTGATGAAAGATGGACAGGAAAAGTGGCTGCTGGATTTGGTGACGATTGGGACGATTTGCGACAGTATGGTGCTAAGGGGTGAGAACCGACGGCTATGTAAATACGGGATGCTGGTACTAGAGAAGACGCGGCGACCGGGATTGAAGGAACTGATGGCGAACGCGGGAGTGTCGAGGCTGAGCGGGGACGCGATCGGGTATCAGATCGGCCCGAGGCTGAATGCGGCGGGGCGAATGGAAAGTGCGGAGATCGCACTAAATCTCCTGATGACGCAGCAACGGACGATGGCGGCGAAATTAGCACGAGATCTGGGGATTCTGAACGAGAAGCGAAAGCAGCAGCAGAACGCGGCGGTGCGAGAAATAGCGGAGCGAGGGCTGGAAGAGGGGCCGGTGATCGTGGAGCGGGGAGAATGGCACGAGGGAGTGCTGGGGATCATCGCGGGGCGGCTGGTGGAGGAATATAAGAAGCCGGCGTTCGTGTTGACAGATTTAGACGGAAGATTGAAGGGGTCAGGGAGGAGCTTTGGGGATTTTAACCTGGCGGCGGCGCTGGATATGTGTCGAGAATATATCATAGGAGGCGGTGGACACGCGGCGGCGTGTGGACTGAGTCTGGAGACGAGGCGGCTGGCGGATTTCCGGAATGCGATCAATGCTTATTACCGGAGCTTGAGACTAGAAAATCAGGAGAGATTCTTAGGGGTGCATGAAGATCTGGCGGTGGAGAATTTTGAGGAATTGTCGCTGGAATTTCTAGAAGAGCTGAAAGGGCTGGAGCCGTTTGGCGAAGGGAACCAAGTACCGATATTTTTGTTGCCGGAAGTGCGGATCCGCGAAGCGTCGCGGTTAGGGACGGAGGGGCAGCATTTGCGACTGACCGTGCAAGATCAGAGCGGGCACAGCCTGAAATTGATGTGGTTTAGCGCGCCGGAGGAGTATCTAGACGTGCGGGCGGGAGAAATTGCAAATGTGTGGATGACAGTAGAGGAGAATGAGTTTCGAGGTATACGGAACGTCGAAGGAAGAGTGATTAAACTTGCTTAAGGAAGTCTTTGCGTGTTACTTTGCTTCAAAAAAATAACACCGGATGAACCGGTGCTAATTTATTTGAGACCTAGACGCATGCGCTCGGCTTTCTCGGCGCGGCGGGCTTCGCGGATGATTGCTTTCGCACGGCGTTCGCGCTTAGAAATCGGCTTAGAGAAGCGCATCTGAGATTTCTTGAGAGGAACGATACCGCTCTGCAGAACCTTGCGGTTGAAACGTCGGATGAGGTTCTCGTTGGCCTCGTTCTGATCTTTTCTAGTTACTTTGATTGCCATATATTCGACATTATAACAAACTTTTACTGATTAGACAAGCCCTTTTAGGGGTATTTTAGCGATGAAAACAAATACAAATGTAGTATAATAGATATGAAGGAGAAATATGATTATATTGATGGGCTTGGCGGGCTCAGGTAAGAGTACGCAGGGGCAGTTATTAGCGGAAGCGACGGGGCGGGTGTGGCTTTCGGCAGGGCAGCTTTTGCGTGACACGGATGACCCAGAGATTAAGGCGATCCAGGAGCGGGGGGAATTAGTGCCGAATGAGGTGACTTTCCGGCTGATGACGCAAGGGATGCTGGAGGCAGTCCGAGCGGGGAAGGACGTAGTGATAGACGGTTTTCCGAGGGACGTAAAACAGGCGGAATGGTTGGCGGATAATCTGGCATCGGTGATGAAGCTGGTGATCGTGATAGAAGTGCCGAAGGAGGAACTAGTACAGAGGCTGCTACTTCGGGGGCGCGCAGATGATACGAGAGAAGCGATCGAGGAGAGGTTTCGGATTGTTGAGCAAAATATTTATACAGTATGTGAAGTATTGAAAGCTAAGGGCATTGAAATTAGAAAAGTCGACGGATCGGGGACGGTAGAAGAAGTATTTGAGAGGATAAAAGCAGTAGTAACAGAGGTAGAAAATGAGTAAAAAAAGTGTTCAAGAAGATAGCGCAGGATTAGAACGAAAGATTACCGCGATGCGCAAGGGCGGTAAGATCCTAGGGGGATTGATGCGGGACCTGAAGGAATATGTGAAACCGGGGATGACGGGATTAGAAATCGATCAGTGGGTGCGGTCGGAAATCGAGCGACGGGGGGCGAAGGTGGCTTATGATTATCTAGAGGAGTCGTTCCCGGGGGCGATTTGTATTTCAGTGAACGATGCGCTGGTGCACGGGGCGCCGACCGATGAAGTTTTGCAAGAGGGGGATAAGGTGTCTTTTGACCTGGATATACTGTATGACGGATATTACACGGATTCGGCGTTTACGATGCTGGTCGGGGGGAAGGGCTCGCCGGCGATTAAACAGATGATCAAGGTGACGGAAGAATCGATGTGGGCGGGGATTGATGCGGTCCGAGCAGGGGCGAAGATTGGCGATATCGGCTATGCGGTAGAAAAAGTCTTGCGCAAAGGGAAGCTGGGGGTGATCGAGAATTACGTCGGGCACGGCATCGGTAGAGAGATGCACGAGAATCCGGAAGTGCCGAATTATGGGGTGCGGGGGCATGGTCACACTCTGAAGGCAGGCGATACGATCTGCATCGAGCCGATGTCTTGCCTGGGGAAACCAGCAAATTACGTCGATGAGGATAGCAACTGGACGGTGAGGATGAAGGATGGCAGTATTGGATGTCATTGTGAACATACTGTCTTGGTGACTGAAGATGGTTGTGAGGTATTGACGTTACCAGAATAAACGGTGTATAATGAGCTTATGGATGAGATTTCACGCTATGCAGTCGGAGTAGATGTTGGTACGAGCAACGTGCGAGTGGTCGTAGCGAGCGTGAATCGTGATAATAGCTTAAATATTGTAGGATATGCGACTGAGCAAAACTCAGGGATGCGTAGGGGGGTAGTGGCGAACTTGGTAGGGCCGTGTCAGGCGATTGACAAGGCTTTGCTAGAGGTGGAGCGGATGAGTGGCTTCGAGGTGCATTCTTCGGCGATTTCGATTAATGGTGCGCAGATCTTGTCGACGCGGACGGAGGGGATGATTGCAGTGGGGGCGATGGAACACGAGATTAATAGTAATGATATTGCACGAGTGCAGGATGTAGCGTTACAGGGGCGGATTCCGGCAAATCAAGAAGTATTGTCGATCGTGCCGCTGCAGTTTGTACTGGATGGACAGGGCGGGATTAAAGATCCATTAGGGATGACGGGCTCACGCCTAGAAATGCAGGCGAATGTAGTGTCGACCTTGGCGCCGAATTATGATAATTTGTGCAAAGTGATGGAGACATTGAATGTGGCGCCGGAACAGATAGTGCCGAGTGTAGTGGCAGCAGCACGAGCAGTCTTGACAGAGCGCCAGATGGAAAATGGCGTAGCAGTGATCGATATTGGTGCGTCGACGACGGGGGTGGCAGTCTATGAAGAAAATGATTTGCAGTATGTCGGTGTGGTGCCGGTGGGTTCGAATAATATTACGAACGATCTAGCAGTGCTTTTGGCGATTGATACGGAGGTGGCGGAGGAGATCAAGCGGCGGTTTGCGACGGGGGATTTCGTAGAAGAAGCGGATGCGCCGGTCGTGATCCGTTGGCGAGGAAAGGAATTACATTTCGAGCGAGACCAGATTGACGAAGTAGTACAGGCGCGGTTGGATGAGATTTTGGATTTGGTGAGGAAAGAATTGAAGAAGGCGCATTATGATCAGCGCTTGCCAGAGGGCGTAGTGCTGACTGGCGGTGGGGCGAGGATGCGTGATATTGATAAGTTCGTGCGGGCGACACTGGGGATGTCGGTGAAGATTGGTTCGCCGAGCAATTTGACTGGAGTGTCGGATGCGGTGGAGAAGCCAGAATTCGCAGCAGCGGTGGGGTTGATGTTAATGTCGGCCGAAGGGAATCCGCAAACGGTTTCGAAGAAGAATAAAAAGAAAGCTAAAAAAGATAAGAAGGCCAAAGGAGGCGTGATTAAGCGGTTCTTTGGTAAGTTCTAGAGATATTTACCGAAAAATAGAGAAAAGTGGCAAAAATCTAGAAATGTATGTTATACTAGGTATAGTTATAAGCGAGGAAAGGATATGCCGGAGATTAAGCCAACAGAGGTAGAGAGTTCAGCAAGCATTAAGGTTGTCGGTGTCGGTGGGGCAGGTGGTTCAGCAGTTAACCGCATGAAAGAGATTGGTTTGTCTGGGGTGGAGTTTGTTGCAGTGAATACTGATGCGCAGGCTTTACATCATTCCGCGGCAGACGTAAAAGTTCATATTGGTAAGGGGTTGGGTGCTGGGGGCGACCCGGAGAAAGGTCGCGAAGCGGCAGAGAATGGTCGCGAGGCGATTAGTAAGGCTCTTGAAGGATCAGACATGGTGTTTATTACCTTGGGGGCTGGTGGCGGGACTGGCTCGGGAGCGGCACCGATTGTGGCTGAGGAATCGAAGGGCCGAGACATTCTGACAGTCGGGGTGGCGACGAAGCCATTTACCTTCGAGGGTGCGAAGCGCCGTGAAAATGCAGAGCGAGCGATCGAGAATTTATCTCGTAATGTGGACGCTTTGATTACGATCCCGAATGATAGATTACTGCAGACGATTGATCCGCGAACGCCGCTCACGGAGACATTTAAGATTGCGGATGATGTTTTGCGACAGGGCGTACAGGGGATTTCTGAGCTAATTACAGAGCATGCTTTGATTAATCTAGACTTTGCGGACGTGAAGGCGATTATGAAAGATGCTGGGTCGGCGCTAATGGGGATTGGTCGGGCGTCGGGTGATAATCGTGCTACCTTGGCAGCGCAGCAGGCGATTGAATCGCCGCTGATTGAAGTAAAGATCGATGGTGCGCGCGGAGTGTTGTTCAGCGTGGCGGGTGGCTATGATATGGCGATGAGTGAGATCCAGGAGGCAGCGGAGATTATTACTGGGGCGGTGTCGCCAGATGCGAATATTATCTTCGGTGCGTCGGTACGACCGGAGCTAGAAGATGAGATGGTAGTAACGGTGGTAGCGACTGGATTTGATTCGGAATATTACAGAAAACTGGATGCACAGAAGGTGAATATGGCGGGGACAGTTGGTGATTTGGCTGGCGGTATGGGCTCGACTGGTTCTGCTCTATACGATACGCCAAGGCGCGAAGTAGAGACGAGAGGCGTAGAGTATAAGCCAGTGGCGCAAGAGCCGCGTCGTGAAGTGGTGCATGAAGAGTCGGCACGGGTCGAGTATGCGAACCCGCAGGCACAGGTGGATACAGGTGCGACGGACTTTACGGCGAATAATCGTGCGAACATGTGGGATTCGATTCGGACGAATGACGCTGAGGACGACTTGGATGTGCCGCCAACTTTGCGTGAACGCTTGCGTGGTAAGAATCGAGATTGATAGATGACAATGCTACCTAGAATCGGTGATAGTAAAGTCCTAGAGAGTCGCGAGACGGAGGACGGTACGACGATTCGGCGGCGACGGGTGAGTCCAGATGGGCAAAGGTTTACGACGTACGAGCGGATTGACATTCCGCCACTAGTGGTGATTAAACGGAGCGGAAACCGAGAGATTTTCGACCGAGACAAACTAGTGCGGTCGGTACAGCGAAGCGTCGGGAAGTTTATGAAGTCAGATCTGGAGATCGAGGATGTAGCAGATAAGGTAGTGAATCTACTGAGAGCGCAAAATGGCGATGAAGTGACGGCGCAGCAGATTGGTGAGGCGGTCCTGGATGTGCTAGCCGGAAGAAATGAAGTAGCGTACGTTAGATATGCAAGTGTGTTTATGAAATTTAAGACGCTGGATGATTTTAAAGCGATTTTACAAAGAAGAGAAAAGAAGGGAGCATAAGAGATGAGGGTGGTATGTGTGTGGCGCGAAGGGGAAGATTATTCGCGCGCGGTAGAGGAATGGTTGACAGAGTTTGAACGACGGACGGGGAAGCGAGTAGAGAGTCTCAGTCCAGATGGTAGGGAAGGAACGCAGTTTTGCACGACTTATGATATTGTAGAGTATCCGACGTTCCTAGCGCTGGGTGATGGGGGAGAGGTGATGGCGATGTGGAGGGGGAGAGAATTGCCACTATTCGACGAGGTAGGGTATTGGATCTAGGATAAAAGCCACGACGGGGTCGTGGCTTTAGAGGTTAGGTGGGTGTCATAGAGTACCGGATGAGACGCCAGCTAGAGCTGGCGGGACGGCCGACATTGGTATGAGTGTGCTCGAAACGGCGGGCCTTTTGGTCGCCAATGATTTCGGTGACTAAAATGCGGCGCGTGGTGGTGTGGGAGTAGACAGAGGTGGGGAAGGAATCAAGCTCGAGGAAATAGGCAATATGTAGTCCGCAGTCGATGCGCATGCGGAGATGCTTGATGTCGTCTTTGATCGGGATGCCTTGGATTTTGATGTGGTCGTCCTCGGTGGCGCCAGGGCGAGCATGGTAGTAACAGAGAGTGCAGAGCCCGGTATTGGCGATCTTCAGAGCGATGAGACGCTTGTCTTCGGCTTTACCGAGGAGTGCGGCAGTGAGCTCTTCCTGCTTGGCCGGAGAATACGAATGAAGCCCGAAGATATTGTCGAATGATTCGCTGGATTCTGAGATATGGAGGCAGAAAGGCGGCGCGTTGAGGTTTTCGAGATTGAACTCGAGATTCTCGGAGCGAATATTGCTCAGGAAGAGACCGTTAGGCCGGCAGGCCAAGATGGGATCTTCCTTTTGGTAGGTGAATAAGGCACGGTAAAAAACGTCATTATCCATTAATTAACCCTCCTAAAATATGAAGAACTAGTGATGAGACATGGTCACTTATTACCATTGTATCACAGATAGTTGATTTTGTCAAGCTACAGGGGTAAAGAAGTGGGGAAATAGTGATTTAGAGGTGGAAATTTATGGGAAATTTTGGTAAAAAGGGCGGAAAGTGGTATAATGAAGAAAAGCGTTGGAGTGGTAATTAGCCACGAGCTGGCGAGGATAAGTTAATTGCCGGGAGCTCGGCGGGAGTTTTTATGAAATACAAAGCAAACAGTAGGCGAAAAGCGCGTGAGTATGAGCCGGCGTTAGTAGAATGGTGGAAGAAGAATAAGATTTTTGAGAAGTCGGTGGAGCAGCGGCCGGAGGATGATTCGTATGTGTTCTATGATGGGCCTCCGTTCATCACGGGGATGCCGCACCACGGGACGCTACTCAGCTCGATTGTGAAAGATGCGGTGCCGCGCTACTGGACGATGCGAGGTAAACGCGTAGAGCGACGCTGGGGGTGGGATTGTCATGGTCTGCCGGCGGAGAACTTCGTGGAGAAACAGCTAGGAATCACCGATCGACGAGAAATTGGTACGAAGTGGTCGCTGGAAGATTATATTTTGAAGGCGCGTGAGAGCATGGTGGCGAATTCGGAGACTTGGGAAGGGACGATTGACCGAGTGGGGCGCTGGGTGAACTTTAAGGGGGCGTACCGGACGATGGATAAGAATTTTATGGAGTCGGTCTGGTGGGCGTTTAAGACGCTGTACGAGGCGGGGAAGATTTACGAAGGTGCGAAAGTTCTCATGTACGATACGAAGTTTGCGACGCCAGTGAGTAAGTCGGAAGTGACGATGGATAATGATGCGTATCAGGAAGTGACAGATCCTTCGGCATATGTGAAGTTCAAATTGACAGATAAAAATGTTTATTTCTTGGCGTGGACGACAACGCCGTGGACGTTGGCGGGGAATATGGCATTGGCGGTGAACCCGGAGCTAGAGTATGGTTTGTATGAATTGCCGGATGGACGGAAGATGATTACGGGGGTGAAATATGGTGAGAAGCAGGTCGAGGCGGAGAATTGGCAGGAGCTGGAGCGCTATAAGGGGGAAGAATTGGTGGGGATGGCGTATGAGTCACTGGCGGTGGGGGAGCAGGGGCAGAAATTAGTCGATTGGAAAAAGTTTGAGAAGAATTATTATCCGGCGAAAGATGAGAATGCACACAAGGTCTGGGCGGCGGAATTTGTGTCGGATGGGGACGGTACGGGGATTGTACACATCGCGCCGGCGTATGGCGAGGATGATTACAATCTCGGGCGCGAGAATCAGGTGCCGTGCGTGGATGTGTTGGATGAGTATGGTTGCTATTTGCCAGGGGCGGATGGAGGTTTGAAGGCGGCGGGGGTGCGGCCGAATGAGCAGGGGCAGATCCAGATCTGGGAAGCGAATAAGTTTATCGCGAAGTGTCTAGAAGAGGCGGGGGTGGTTTGGAAGATTGAGTATATTAAGCACGAGTATCCGTTTAACCCGCGGTCGAAGCAGCGGATTATGTATCGGGCGTTCCCAAGTTGGTTCTTTGACGTGCAGGGGCAGAAGGAACTGATGATCGCGCAGAACGAGAATATTAATTGGTTTCCGGAGTATCTGAAGCACGGGCGGTTTGCGAAGAATATCGAGCAGGCGCCGGACTGGAATTTGAGCCGCGACCGGTTTTGGGCGACGGCGATGCCGGTGTGGAAAGGCGATAAAGGTTCGGTGAAGGTGGTTGGCTCGTATGCGGAGCTGAAAGAATTGAGTGGCGTCGAGCTGGAGGACTATCATCGGCCATGGGTGGATGAGATTGAGTTTGATATCGATGGTGAGCATTTTAAACGGATTGAGAAAGTCTTGGACTGCTGGTTTGAGTCGGGGTCGATGCCGTTTGCGCAGCTACATTATCCGTTTGAGAATAAGGAGAAGTTTGAGCGGAATTATCCGGCAGACTTTATTGTTGAGTACGTTGGCCAAGTCCGTGCCTGGTTCTACTATGTACATACGGTAAATACAGCTTTAGCGGAAGTAGGTGGTTTTGGTGAAGTGGCGCAAGAGAAGGCGGAGAAAAATGCGTTTAAGAATGTGATTACGACCGGGACGCTGGCGGGGAATGATGGGCGGAAGATGTCGAAGTCGCTGGGGAATTATACCGATCCGAATGTCTTGATGGATCAGTATTCGGCGGATGCGTTGAGGTTCTTGCTCTTGAGCAGCCCGGTGCTCTCTGGGGAGGATTTTGCGCTGACGGATAAAGATGTCTCGGATGTGCAACGGAAGCTGGCGATGATTTGGAATGTGTATGATTTCTTCGTGATGTATGCTAGCGTAGATGGCTGGGATAATAAGAATAGCTGGACGCCGGCGGGGAAAGCGGTGCAGGATTTGGTGAATCCGCTAGACCGGTGGGTTATTTCGCGGCTACATCAGCTGAAGGCGGAGATAATTGAGGGGATGGGTGAGTATAATATTCCGAAGGCGCTAGCGGGGGTGTTGCCGTTCGTGGATGATTTGTCGAACTGGTTTGTGCGACGAAGCCGGCGGCGTTTCTGGAAGAGCGAGGACGATGCGGATAAAGCGGAGGCGTACTGGACGCTTTATACGGTACTACTGAAGTTGGCGCAGATGCTGGCGCCGTTCACGCCGTTTCTAGCGGAGGAATTATACCAGAACTTGACTGGCGGGGAGGAATGTGAAAGTGTGCATTTGATGAACTATCCGCTGAACACGGAAGTGGATCAGGAAGTGCTAGACCAGATGGCGAGTGCACGCAAGGCAATCGCGGAGGGGTTGGCACTGAGGATGCAAAAGTCGGATACGGAGGAGCAGATCAAGGTGCGGCAGCCGCTGGCGAAGTACGTCTATGCGGGGGAGAAGCTGCCGGAGTTCTACGAGAAGATTATCGCCGAGGAGGTGAATGTGAAATTTGTCGAGGCGGGCGAGGAGGCTTGGCTGGACAAAGAGATTACGCCGGAACTGGCACGGGAAGGCTTCGTGCGGGAGTTAATCCGGGCAGTGCAGAGCGCGCGCAAGAAGGCGGATCTGCAGGTGGATGATCGGATTCGGCTGAGCGTGAGTTGCGAGGTGCCGGAAGAATGGGTTGACGTCTTGAAGGCGGAGGTCTTGGCGGAGGAACTGCATGCTGGAGGTGCTGATAATGGCGCTGGCATGGCGAGGAACTATGCCTATGACGAAATCGCGAAGGTGAACGGGGAAAATGTGACGATTTCGCTGGAGAAGGCGTAGAGTATATAATATATGGTAAAAATACTCCTCGGTGATGGGGAGTATTTTTGGTAAAATATAGAAAATGCAAGAAAAATCGTGCTAGTGCTTGGTATTTAGGACTATTTTGTGCTACACTGCTTCTAGCGCGGGCGGCTAGGACATTAAGTACAATCCTGTGGTGTGGAGTTAGGAATTTTGATCGAAGGATTCTAGGAAAGGATGCACGATGCAAACTCTACTGAATCTAGTAGAATTATTGGTAGCGTTGATGGAACGCAAACCTCAGCCTGCTAATAAAAAGACTAGCCTCATTGAAGTGAATATTACTATCAATAAAGGCTAGCCTAACTGAATTCTTAATTTAATTGTACCTTAGTTTGCGGTAATGTCTAGTACTTTTTTCGCAAAAAAGTTATGATAATTTGTGTTTTAGTTATCGTACACCCGCGCCAAGGTGCTATTCTAGGGGTTGAACTTGTACGGCCTGTACAAGTTCAACTAGGGCTTACCTCTGGAAAGAAAGAGTTTTCAGAGGGCTAATTGGCTATTTTAATAATATACTTGCTAAAATAGCAATAATATGGTATGGATTTGGGCACGCGATGCAGGGGCGACTTTTTGTTCGTCGCCCTACATAACACGGCGGTTTAGTGATTGTGGTCTATATTAATTATATTGACCAACCATGTTGTGTCAAATTAGTATGTGGCGACGCACCGAACGGATAAACCGTACCAGCGATAGCTGCTGCTCGCGGGGCCCACACCGGAGCTATTGAAGTACAGGTAGTAGGCGCTGCTATTATTGGAGTAGGCAGTACGGGACCAATAGTAGCCGCTGGAGCCTGCACTGGCGAGTGCGCCACTAGCCAGGTAGACGTAGCCGGCGGCTGGCCAGAAGTTAGCGCCCTTATAGATATTGGTAGCAGTCGAGCCGAAGAAGTAACCAGATACACCAGAATTCCCGTTAAAAGTTGTCGACGTCCAACCACTCTTCGTTCCGGTCAAGGTAGAATAAGAATCTGCACCAGAATTTGGTGGTAGTTTCCAACCTTTCGGGCAGATACTTCCTGAAGCATCAGTACTAGTTACAGAAGTAGTACCAGTTCCAGCCGTGGCCGCTCGCCAGGAGTAATAGTTGCCATAGCCACTCTTCCATCCAGATAAGCTCGTACTGCCGGTACGGACTTGAGCTAAGTTATTATCACTTGTATTCCAAGATGTTACACTAGCTGGCAAATCCCAAGTCGTACCCGCTGGTAAATCAGTGTCACCCGGAGCTAAAGTCACCGGTCCAGTCAGAGCTAGATTCTGCCCCATCCAGCACTTATCACCCAGCTTAACGACGATATAGGGAGTTTGGTCACGGTTGTCCTTTAGTGTAATAGTGTTTCCTGTACCGATCTTGCTGTTATTCTTGCAAAAGCCGCTCTCTACTTCCTGCATGGTAGTAATTAAGGAATCAACGCCATTAGACCATTTTGCCGTCGTCACACGTGGTGTAGCGACTACATTTAGCGTAATATGACTAGAATAATTACCGGGAGTGACATCCTCACCAAACTTCGCAGCAAAAATCAAATCTTTATCTACGCCGAGCCTCCACTCCATAATGCCTTTGTCACTAAGAATCGCAGTGTCAACAGTGGGAAGATTCTTATAAGTCAAATTGGCGTAATTCGATGTCGCCGTACTTGTGTCCGTCAGGGCGTAGCCCCAAGTGCCAGCCGCCATATTATTGCCGGTCTTATTTCCGGCTCCAGAGATTATAGAGCTACTCCCGCTTGGTGGAATTAAGTTTACTGATTCAGCTTTTATGCTTAACGTATACTCAGTAATTCCTACACCTGATATTCCTATTCTATAGCTACCGTAAACTGCACTCCCGCCCTGGGCTGCTTGTACAACTTGATCAGTATTGGTGACTGTCAAAGCTATACTAGGTTCTGTATCCTCGCCGTCTGGGTTTTCCGCCATGGGCATAATTCCAGAATCATTATCTCCCTCAGCGTTGTCATTAATTACATCTGTGTTCTGAACATCAGGTTCCGCCGATTCTATGCTGGCAAATTCATCCGGGTTCTTTACCGTCCATTCATCCCGTATCGTTACCGCACTACTCTTATCTACTAAGAATAACCCCGGATTAATCATAAATCCTAGCCCCAAAAGGAGAACGACCATGCAACTTAGAGGAATACTATAAGAAACTAAATACAATCTTTTACTAATTCTCGGACTGAGTGAAGAAATAATGTTCTTCCGAGTATTAGTCCATAAGCTTCTAATTTTGATTGGAATACTATGAAGCTCAAAAATTATACTTCTTTTCTTTTTGCGTTGCATGAAGCCCTCCTTTTGGATTAATTGGATCTCGCGGTGCCATTTCCGGGGCGCGATGCAAGCACGGACAAAAATGACACCACGAGGGTGTTCAATGATTCAGCGAGCGCAAGTCTTGCAACTTGAAACGTTGAATGTGTACCTCATGGTGTCATTCCATGCTTCAAATTGCAGGTGCTTAATAAAAAGCACTCGCGCATTTCACTAAATCATTGAACATTTTTATTGTAGCATAGGATTTCTGGTTTGGGTAGGAGAAAATAGGGACAGGGAAGAATGGAGTAGGATGATTTTATAATATATAATAACAGAGGTGAAGTAGCATGATTTTGAAGAAAATGCGAAAAATAAGCATAAAAGGTATTGACATTTTGAAGGGGGTGTGCTATCATTAGGACAGTTAGATAATAAACAAACACATCTAACAAACAATAAAACAACATAAATATATGTAAATGTAAAAAGTGTAAGCATATATTTCGGAAAAGAAATTGCTAAAGTGTACAGTTTCTGAAAACCTTCCTCACAAACAGGGGAGTAAAATAACAAAAATAACTTTCTACGGAAAGAAAACAAAAAGGAAACTAACAAATGAGTAACAACATTAACAAAATGAAAGGAGCTACCAATGTGAAGTCAGTGAGCGATGACATGGACAGCTTCAATGCAGCAACGGCTGATGTCATTCGCGACGAAAGTAAGTGGAACGCTTTCCAGCTGCCGGGGGAATCGGATGAGGAAGAGATGACTCATCGAGCGGTACAGATACATAATCTGAGCGAGCAAGAAGAACGAAAAGTTCTCGAGCGCGGATTCGCTTTCCGAATTGGGCGCAAAGCTCAGATGGTACTCGACGCGGAAGCGGCGTAATGACTCAGGTAAATCCTGAGACCAGAAAATAAATTAACAGAAGGAGAACGCTTATAAGATAGAAAACTAAGGCAACTTTAAACGAAAGGAGTGAATTAGAGAATAGATGAGCGATGAGCTCAAGAAGATTGATTGATTTAGGTATTAACTCTAACGGAGAAATTGAATACGATAGAGAAAGAAAAAACCGAACGTATGGTCGGTTTTTTCGTGGGAGAAGGTCTTTGCAGGATGTCTATGGAAAAACGTTGGAGAATCCCACTACATGATCGTTGCGGGATTTTGCAGTTTGTTTGGAAGCATAAAGGGTTTGACGAGGGAAAATTGTTGTGGTAAACTGGAGAAAAGTCATGTAGAAAGGTACTTATGCCAAAAATAAACTTTGATGAGGAGCAGGTCTTCGCGAACTTCGTGCGCCAGATGGTGGTCGATAAGGGCTTGCTGGAGGAAGATAGAAAACAAAACGGCAAGATTCAGCACGAGCTGGCGGAAGCGCTAGATGCGGCGATTGAGAAAGCGATGATCGCGGCGCTGCCGGATGCGAAGCTAGAGGAATTGAGCCAGTTGTTAGACACGGGGGCGGATGATGAGAAGATCGAGGCACTATTCGCAGGGGCGGGAGTGAATTTCGAGCTGGTCGCGGGGCGGACGATGGCGGCGTTTCGGGAGGCGTATTTAGGGGAGGGGAACGATTCTACAATGACTAATACTGTAAATAATAGCGCGGCGGCACAGGCGCCGGCAGGTGAACCTACGCAGGGGACGACTTCAGAAGTACCGGGAGCGTCGGATGTGGAAGGCGTGGCACAGAATGGGGAGGAAAAATAGATGGCAAATCGGATCGATAGAGAATATGAACGGACGTTTGGAGATGACGGGGCGGGAGCGCCGGCGTGGCTGAAGAAGAAGCAACTGGAGATGTACGAGCAGGGCATGACGCCGGAGGAGATTCGCAAGCTTAATCAAGAGCGGGGTGAGAAGGTCCAGGAAGTGATAGATTTGCCGGAGGAGGCCGAGACGGCGAAGAGTGAGCCAGTAGAGGCTGCACAGGAAGCTCCGGAGGAGCAGGTACCGGAAGCCAATGAGGCGGAGACGGTGGCGACGCGAGATGAGGCGTTGGCGCAAGATCGCGAAGCAATGATGGCGGCAGCGAGAGCGGAAGGTTATAAGCAGGCGCAAGAAGAGATGGCGATGATCTTGAATGGTAGGAGCATCGAGCAGGCGTTGGCCTATTATGATAGAGAGATCGCAGATTTAGAACAGGGGATTGCGCGGATGCAAGAGGCAGTGCCAGATGAGAGTATGCGATCTTACTATAAGAAGGTGATCTTGGAGGCGCAGGGTGATCTCGGATCGATGGAGCGGAAGCGCCAGATGATTGAGAACCTGCAGCATGGCGGAAACGCCGTGGAGGCGCCAGAACCGAAGGAATTATCGGAGCAGGCGGCCGGTGGAGAGCTTGGCGATCTGAATCCGCGTGAAGAAATAGATATTGAGAATCTAGAGTCGGAAGTAGAGAAGATGCCGGAGGAGGTGGAAACAGAGCCAGTGGAAACGGCGGAACCGGAGCTAGAGTCGGCTGAAGAGGCGGAGATTGTGGTGCCGGAGCCAGTTATCGAGATGGTTGAAGTGGAGATTCCGGATTTTGAGGGCGGTGAGCCGAGGGTCTTGCAACTACAGATAGTCGTCAACAAGGATGAAATTAAGGCAGCGGAAGCGCGGCAGGGACTACGACGCGAGTGTTACGAGAAGGGGTGCAAACGGGGCGGGTTTAAGCGGTTTACGAATAGGGTAAAAGCGGCAGTAGCAGCACTATTTGTGACGGCGGCGGTCGGAATGGGGTGGTTCAATCTTAACGTGCATGCAAATAGCATGGCGTTAGAGAATGCAGAGCCGATGCCATCGCGAGCAACTCAGTCGATGAATATGTCGAGCCATAATGAAGTGGGGGATGAAGATGAGGCGGAGGGGGAACATCTGGCAGATTGGGAGAAAGCTTACCGGGCAGCGAGGCAAGAGCAGAGGCAGGCAGCAGAGGAGTTCATGAATGAATCTGGGGTGCAGATTAAGGACTTTGGTGATGTTGAGAAGCTGGCAAATTATGAGGTACTCGAGAACGGGACGTTCTATAACTATGATGAGTATTATGGTTATGGGGACATCAATGCGAAGGTGACGCCGAATTCGTTTGGAATGGATAAGTCGTATCTGTTCGAGAATAAGGATGTGAACGAGACGGCGAATACGATTTATAAGATTGCGCATGATCAGCCGGAAGTCTTGGCGTCGTATGTGGCGCATTTTCCGTCGATTTTGGCGAAGTGTGGATTGCCAGCGAATATTACATCGAACGAAATAGATGAGATGCTCAGCAATGGTGAGAACGGCGGAGAGCTGCAGAAGAATTTGCTGGCAGGTCTGAAGGAGATGCTGGAAGACGAGAATACGCAATATGAGTTCGTTTTGGCGCAGGGCAGAGTGAGGACGCCGTATATGATTCGGAGTGATGACACGACGCCAGTAGGACACACGCTAGCGATGGATGAAGAGACACGGTTAGATGCACCGCAAGTGTGGTTGACAAAGATGGTCCAGAATGCGGATGGCACCAAGAGTACAGAAGTTATTCATATTAATTTGGAGTGTCAGCAGGATGATGTCGAGGTGCCAGAACCAGATCTCCCGCCAGAGGAGCCGATAATTGTAACGAACACGGAAGTAATGCCGGATCCAGATCCGCAGCCGGTACCGGTGCCGGAACCTGAACCCGAGCCCGAACCTGAACCCGAGCCGGAACCAGAGCCAGAACCGGAGCCTGATCCAGATCCTGAGCCAGAACCAGACCCCGATCCAGAACCAGACCCCGATCCAGAACCGGAGCCTGACGAAGCTCCGAAGCCGAAAGACCCGGACAGCTTGATTGATAACGGTAGTTTGGGCTTGGGTGAGGACAATAATATTGATCAGACGCCAAATATTGACAATATGACGCCGGAACAAATTGGGCAAGTCGGCGACGGAGAGATAGATCGTGGAGACATTACGGGTGATCAGACCGGTACTTATGAAGTGACGGAAGAACCGACGATTGCAGGCGATAACCAAGATACGAAAGTAGATAATGCTGTGCCGGACGCTAATCTATCTGGTGATGAGCAGAATCAGGTGCAGCAGGCTGTGGATGAGGTAGAAGCGGCGGCGGATGCAATGGAAGAAGAAGGAGCACGACCGAGTACTGAGGATGAGATTGATGCATATTTGCAGCAGTTACTAAATAACCCGATGGATAATAACGGGGAGATGGATGGATAGGATTAGAGAGGAGCAAATATGACGAAGAATTTTAAGCGAATAGGTGTAGTAGGGACGGTAGCTGTAACATTGGCACCGCTATGCATGACGTCGGCGACGTGGGCGTGGGGACCAGAACGTCCGACTTATACGATGCAGGTACCGGCAGATCATGCGACTTTTAACTCGATTACGGACAATGCACTGGTGGGGGATGAGAGGGATTTTGTACGGATTGTCGAGAAGGGGGTGGGGAACACTTATACGAGTGAGCTGACGATTGAACCGGGAAAACAGTATGAGGTTTATATCTATTATCATAATGATGCGTCGGAGACTTTTAATGATACGGCGCATCATCAAGTCGGTGTAGCAAAGGAAACGCGCGTAATAACGGACTTCCCGGATGAGCTGGCAAGGAATGAGCGACAGGCAATAATCGGTAAAATTACTTCGACAACGGCGACGCCAGCTACGGTGTGGGATGAGGCGTATGTCACGGCGAAAGAGGCGATGGCGCTGCATTATGTGGAGGGGTCGGCAAAAATTTACAACAAATGGAACCAGGATGGAACGCTGCTTTCGACGAGGATTTTTGATCCGAGTGGTACCTATATTGGTCTGGAGAAACTGAACGGAATTATTTTTGGGTGTGACCAGTATTCTGGGTCGATTTCTTATACGATCCAGACGGTAGCAAAGGGGACGTCTGAGCCGACGCCGGATCCGGAGCCAGAACCGGGCCCTGCACCTGAGGATCCAACGCCAGAGCCTACTCCGGATGAACCGACGCCAGAAAAGCCTGAGACGCCTGAGGTGCCGAATGAGTTGCCGCACACGGGGCCGCTAGAGATTATCTTGGCGGTAGTGGTGATCGGGATGATTATCGCGGGGATCGTCTATTGGAATAAAACTAGAAAAGCAGTGACGAAAGCTTCGAAGAAGGCGAAGGGAAGGAAATGAAATAAAGCTCCTGCGGGAGCTTTATTTGCCAAGTTGATTAATAAACCTCCGAGCTTTGAGCCGGAGGTTTATGAGCTATTTGATAGAAGTGATTTCGATGAGAGAATACTTCTGGCGATGGCCGATCTCTTTGTGGACACGCTTCTTGGAGTGGTAGCGGATTACGCGGAGCTTTTCGCCAGCGATTTTTTCTTCTACTACTTTTGCCGAAACTTTTACGCCTTTTACTTCTGGCGTGCCAACTGTGACTTTGTCGCCATCAATTACAAGTAAAGCACCAGTTTCGAGCTCTTTGGTTCCTGCCGGAAGGAGGTCCACCCGGAGGGTCTCTTTCTCTTCGACGAGATATTGCTTGCCGCCGATGAGTACAACTGCTTTTTTCATAATTTTCCCTTAAATTATTTATCTTGAATCATTTTAGCATACTTTTAGGAAAAAGACAAGGGGTGATATTTAGAAAAAGGTGTGGTATATTAAACATAATGAAGAGGTTCTGGGAAAAACTAAGTAAATCAAAAGTATTTTGGATTAGCGTGATTATCGTAGTGCAGACGATAGTATATGTGCTGGCTGGGGTGGGGAAAGCTTACTTCCACATGGATGAGATGTATTCGTACGGGCTGGCGAACTTCGAGCAGGTACGGATTTATGAAAAGGAAGATTTTTATAACGAATGGCACGACGCGGAATATTACAAAGATTATTTGGTGGTAAATGAAGACGAACAGGGGGATTTCGCACCGGTATATAATAACCAGCGAGATGACGTGCACCCGCCGCTATATTATCTATTGCTGAGATTAGGAATGGAGGTGACGCCGGGGGAATTCACGAAGTGGTCGGGGATCATCATCAATGTCGTAGTGTTCGCGGTAAATACGGTGTTTTTGTATCTAATCGTGCTGCGATTAGTGCGGAAAGAGGCACATAAGGAAATCAAAGCTTTTGCGGTGACACTGGTGGTGGCGTTATCGCTGGCGTCGATTAGTACAGTGATGTATATCCGGATGTATGCAATGCTGACGATGTTTGTGACAATCACGCTGTGGCTACATATGAAGTTGGCGGAGAGTAAGGAGTTAGAGTGGAAACTCTTGGTGCCGATCGCGGTGATGGCGCTGCTCGGAGTGTTGACGCAATATTATTATGTATTTTTCTTATTGCCACTCTTCATCATGATGGTAGTAAGATATACGAAAGCACACCGAACGAAAGAGCTATGGGCGTATGTGGGGGTGCTGGCGGTAGCGGCGGTAATATCGATTATTATCTGGCCGTATTCGATTCAACATATGTTCTTCGGCTACCGTGGGGTGGGCGTGATGGGAAATTTGCTGAATTTCGCACATCTAGGAGAACAGGTAGGAGTGTTCTTCGGGATGTTGGTGCTGTACGCATTCCATTATCTATTGCCAGTGATGCTGATCGTGATGTTTGCGTTGGCGATTTATGGATTGAAACATGGGAAGAGCCTGAAAGATGACGTGCAAACAGCGAGGGATTATAAGTTGGTATTGTGGCCAACAGTGGTATTCTTCTTGATTGCGGCGGTGGCGTCGCCGTTCCAGGATTTGCGCTATATTGAGCCGATTTGTGGACTGGCAATCGTGGCGGCGTTCTACGGAATGTATCGTTTGGTGAGGATGGCGAGCTCGGAAAGACGAGCACAGTGGGTGATGCTGGGATTGTGCGCGCTGATGCTGATCTTGCCGATACCGCTAAAGATCGAGCCTAACGTGGAATACGCGAGGTTTAACGAGCTGACGCAATATGTAGAAGAGAAGAAGGACGTGCCGGCGATTTTTCTGTATAATCCAGCGAATGAGCGAATCTTGGACGATCTGATACTGTTTACGGAGATTGAGGAATCGTATGTGATGCATCATCAGGAATATACGGAGCAAAACTTCGATGAGGTCTTGAAGGGGAAAGATTTGTCGAAGGGGCTACTCGTGTTTGCGAATTACGGAGATGGGAATGAGCAGTATTTGAAAGTTTTGCGTGAGGCAACGGGGCTAGCGGAGCAAGATTATGTATTCCGGACGAATTCGGCGGACGTGTACTTCTTACACAAGTAGAGAAGGCAAGTTGGGAAATGATTTTTGAAAATTGCTTGCCTAAGTAGAGGAATAAGTCGGAAAACAGTTTTTGAAATAAGCAGAAGTTTTATGCTATAATGGGAGTAAGTATGGCGAAGGTGATATGCATTACGAATCAGAAGGGTGGCGTGGGTAAGACGACGACGTCGGTGAACTTGGCTTATTTCTTGGCGAAAGATAAAAACAAGGTGTTATTGGTAGATGCGGACCCGCAGGGAAATGCTTCATCAGGGTTGGGGTTGGATAAGTCGGAACTGGAGGCGAGCATGACGGAAGTAATGCTGGGGGCGGCAGAGTTTCCGGATATTATTGTGCAGACGGAGTTTAAAGATTTTGATTTGGCGCCGACGACGCCACAACTGGCGAATGCGGAAGTGGAATTGACGGGGATGCAGCAGAAGTTCTCGGTGATGAAGAAAGCGATTGCGAGTGTGGCGGATAAGTATGACTATGTGATTATCGACTCGCCACCGAGTTTGTCGCTATTGACGGTGAACGGGATGATCGCGGCGGATTATCTGATCTTGCCGGTGCAGACGGAGTTTTATGCGCTAGAGGGAGTGGCCCAGCTGCTCGAAAGCATGGCGATGGTAAAAAAGGCGATGAATCCGAATCTGAAGCTGCTGGGGGTGCTGGCGACAATGTATGATAAACGGACGTCGTTGTCGATGGAAGTACTAGAGGAAGTGAGAAAGTATTTTAAGAGTAAGGTGTTCCGGACGACGATCCCGCGGAATGTACGAGTGGCGGAGGCGCCGAGTCATGGGGTGCCGGTAGGGTCTTATGATAAATTTAGCAAAGGCGCCAAAGCTTATAAAGAGTTTGCGCGCGAGGTAGAGGAAAGGACGGGGAAATAATGAAGAGCGAGGAGCGGCGAGGAGGAGAGAAAAGATGGCGTTAGGAAAGAAAGGATTAGGACGAGGATTTGAGAGTTTGATTCCGACGGATTTGGTGGCGGAAGAATTCGACCCGACGCGGAATGAAGATGCGAAGGTGAGTCAGCTGGTAGAATTGCAGCTGGACGAGGTAGTGCGGGACGAAGATCAGCCACGCAAAGAGTTTAGCAAGGAAGCTCTGCAAGAGCTGGCAGATTCGATTACGGAGCATGGAGTATTGCAGCCGATTGTAGTAGTGAAGAAGGGGAATAAATACCAGATCGTGGCGGGGGAGCGGCGCTGGCGAGCTTCGAAACTGGCGAAGAAGGAAACGATCCCGGCGATCGTGCGGACACTGGATGCGCAGAATAAATTGGAGCTGTCGATCATTGAGAACGCACAGCGAGAAGATTTGAACCCGATCGAATTAGCGACGGCCTATGCGAAGCTGAAGGAGCAATTCAATTTAACTAGTGCGGAAATTGGGAAGCGAGTAGGGAAGAGCGCGACGAGCATCGTGAACACGATGCGACTATTGAAATTGCCGGATGAAGCGAAGAAGGCGATGCAAGAGCATAATTTGATGGAAGGGCCGATGCGGCCGCTGATTTCGCTGGATGAGGAGACGATTCATGACGTGTTGCCGAAGATGATTGCGGGCGGCTGGTCGGCGCGGAAAGTCGAGCAGTATGTGGCAGAGAACAAGAAGAAAAGCTCGGTGAAAGCGGTGAAGGTAAATAATTACCTAAAGGATGAGGCGAAGCTGGCGCGGAAGTATGGGGCGGAGGTGAAAATTCGTGGGCGGAGCGTGACGCTCTCAGCGAAGGACGACACGGAGTTTCGTAAATTATTAGATAAGCTAGCTTAGACTATGCATAATGCACCCTCGAGGAAAAGGTGATTTACGAAATAAATTACTAAGCCCCTTCAGTATTTGAGTTGATTTGACTTTCTTGATGATTATGATACAATAGTGGAGAGAACGTGAGTTCTAGAATTTTTAAGAACTAGCGAATCAAAGAAACTGAAAGGTGGTCTGAGTAAATGCTGGAAGTAATGAGAACGAGACCGGGTCGTGAAGATGAACTGGTCCGATTGCCGGAGTTGCTGACTGTGATGAATTTTATGGGCCAGGTGGTACGGATCTTGGATGGTTACGGCAAAGTGATAGCTCACGAAGGCACTCCGATGGAATATAAGTGTGACGGCGGGGTGAAGCTGAAGCGTGCAAGCGATGCAGAAGCAACGTGGCCGGAGCCGAGCGAGTATGAGATAATCGGATTGCCGGAGCCGGTGACGGGGATGAATTATCTGGTGAGTTGGGAAGTGTCGGAACAGGCGAAGCGTCTGGGCAGAAGGCTGGATGATTTGCTGATGCCGATGCAGCCGTACTTCTCGGATGATGGAAAGTCGCTGACATTGGTCGGATATGGCGAAATTGTCTCGGCGGCGGACTGGGCTTGGTGTTTCTTGTAAGCTGGTTGACGAAATCCCTCGGGTGAACTGGGGGATTTTTGCTGGGTAAATTTGAGCTTGTACTATGGGGGATTATTTGTTATAATGGTTATATCTGATAAAGACTTGGGGGGATTAGATAAAATAATTGAGGAAAGAAATGAATAATAAAGAAGCAGAGCGACGTGCTCGTTTGATGAAAATGCGCAATGAGCGATTGCCGGACATCAAGAAACAGTTTGAAGAAGCCCAGAAACGGAATTTTAATGCGAATTTCGGTGAGGGCGGGAAAGATGCGGCGCTAGTGAAGCGAAAGAATAATTCGGCGAAAGCGAATGCTAAGGCCGCTAATACTGCGAGAAAGACTAATGCGAAAGCAAAGAATCATACCGTGAAAGGTGGTAAGAATGGCGCAAAAGGTGCAGATAAAAATGCCAAGGCGCCAGTGAGCAAGAAAGTTGGTCTAGGCGTGTCGGTGCGTAAGGGGGAGATGGTGCATCACCAGCGGATGTTGTCGCAAGATGTGAATGCGCAGGCGACGCAGCATATTATTGGGGTGCCGGTAAATAAAAGCCGCTACAATGGCTATAATGGTAATCAAGTGACAAACGCGCAGCTACGGGCAGCACGGCCAGATCCAGAAGCAGTGCGAGTGATTCCGATGGGGGGTGTGGGGGAATTTGGTATCGGTAAGAATATGACGATTGTCGAGTACAAGGGTGAAATCATCATTATAGATATGGGGTCACTCTTTGCAGGGGCAGATTATCCAGGCGTGAACTACATGGTGCCAGATATTCAGTATCTCGAAGACAACAAGGATAAGGTGAAAGCGGTGTGTTTTACACACGCGCACTTGGATCACATCGGGGCGTGTCGGCATTTGTTGCCGAAGTTCGGGGCGTTGACGCCGATCTATGCGACGCCGTTCACGATTGGGATGATTCAGCGACAGATGACGGAATTGGATGATGTGCCGGAGTTGAATTACCAGCCGGTGGATCCGCTGAAGCACGAAGTGATCAAGGTGAGTGAGCATTTTAGCGTGGAGTTCATCCATACGCTGCACTCGATCCCGGGGAACGCAGCGATCGTAGTGCGGACGCCGAACGGGGTGATTTACTTCTCGGGCGACTGGCGACACGAGACGAAGCCGCTAGGGGTGCAGACGGATTACGAGCGGATTGACGAGATTGTGAAGAAAGAGGGAATCGCGTTACTACTGAACGAGAGTACGAATATCGACTCGCCGGGGCGTCATCCGCATTCGGAATATGATGTTGGTGAGAACCTGGGTCGTGTGATGGATCACTATGCGAACGGGCGAGTGATCGTGAGCTGTTTCTCGAGCCAGATTAAGCGTATCGAGTTGATCCTGAACGAAGCGGCGAAGCGGGGCAGGAAAGTAGCGTTCGCAGGGTTCTCGATGCTGAATAACGTTGAGGTGGCCCTAAAAGCAGGCGTAATCAAGATCCCGAAAGATACCATTATGAAGATGGAAGATATCGTGAAACTGCCGGATGATAAGGTGACGGTGGTCTGTACGGGGTCGCAGGGGGAGATGAACGCGGTCTTAAACCGGATGGTGACGGGGGCGCACAAGTATATCAAGATTAAGTCGACGGATGTGATTGTCTTCTCATCGAACCCGATTCCGGGGAACGAACCGCATGTGGTGAACACGGTGGATGGGTTGCTGCGTGAGGGTGCGGGAGTGATCCAGAATGGGAAGAGTCATATTACAAATCTAGGGCCGCTACATTTGTCTGGCCATGCGTACTTTGAGGATCATGTGGAGTTTGTGCAGAGGCTGCACCCGACGAACTATGTGCCGTATCACGGTGAGTTCTACATGCTGGAGCATAATGCGGAGATGGCGGAGAATGTGATTGGGATGAAGCGCGAGCGGATCCTGGTGACGGATGATGGTGACATTGTAGAATTGATGCCAGACCAGACGATTCGTAAGAATGGACGAATCCACGTAGGGAATAAGCTATTTGACGATGCGGATAAGCCAGTGCATGAGGCGGTGGTGAAGGACCGGATTCATATTTCGCGCGAGGGGATCTTCGTAATCGTCTTGACATTGTCGAAGAAGACGAACCGTTTAATTAAGACGCCAGATATTGTGTCGCGTGCGTTTATCTATCTCGATAATTCGGAAGAGCTAGTAGCGAAGATTCGGCATTATCTGCGGGTGCGGACGGATAAGCTGACTGGTGATGACTTGAAGGCCTTCAAGGAAGAAGTGAAGGAGGATGTGACGCATATTCTCTTTGATGCGACGGGGCATACACCGATAGTGATACCGGTAATCAACCGAGTGTAGCGGTTGATAACGACGAGCTTTTGCGAATAACGGTCTATTACTTCGTCAAAGTTTCCAGTACTCATTCGACGTACCACTTAGTACGTCTCATTCCGTGCTTCGACTTTTCCTCGTACTAGACCATTCTACGCAAAAGGTTCGAGTTGGAGAAAAGAATCATCGTGTTGGTGGTTCTTTTTTTGTGCACAAAGTGAAATTGGTGTGATACAATAAAAATGTATATTTAGTTTGGTCAATAGCGGATGTTTTTGCTATTATAGCCCTCGTCGGTGGAAATGACACCGTAAGGTTTTGTTCGACGAGGTAATGCTCCGCTGAGCAAACTAAATATACACCCTTGCGGTGTCATTTTTGTTTAGTTGCGTTGCCAAAGATGGTGCCCGAGGGTGTTAGATTTATATAACCAAAATTGGATGGCAATATGTAAAACCAGCATATATATTTATGTATTGTCATCCAACCAGAATCCACAAAAGGAGGGCGATCATGCACTACAAGAAACGTCAACTTCATAAGCTACATAGTATTCCAATAGGCTTATGCAAGAAAGCATGTTCCTTAATACGCTTTTCCTCAGGACGCGTTCCTCGAACCCGTCGTCACGGGTCTCGGCCGCTCATTCTCGGTCGTGACCTCCGAAAGCCTTCGGAAAAGGTATTAAAGGAACATAGTAATCTTTCTACAAAAAGATTGTATTTAGTTTCTTATAGTATTCCTCTAAGCTTGCTGGTCGTTCTCCTTTTTGGATTAAGCGTAATGGTTAATCCGGATCATTTTGCTGGTCAGAAAAGTTATGCTGTCGATGTCGCAACCACATCTGACAGTGTGTCTGACACTCCGCCGAGCGG
>CAYOSC010000008.1:0-40858 GCA_964406525.1 uncultured Candidatus Saccharibacteria bacterium
GTGTTTTAATACGCAGGGGTTCGACAAAGATTTTAAACTGCCGACCAACCAAGCAGAAAGCCGACTCTATAAGCAAGCAGGCAATTCAGTTTGCGTGTCAGTTATTAACCGTATTGCCGAGCAAATCGTTCTTGCGCTGGACGAGGCTATGGCTGAGCGGAAAGAGCCATTGCCAATTATTCCGGCGGAAGAAATAGAAGTCGCCCCAGTAAGTATAGGGCAGGAATTAGCTCTCGCTTAACATATTTGAGCTACTCTCCCTCATAAACCGCTCATAGCTACCAATCTTGGCGAAGTTAATACTATAGTCATCTTCGCCATTTTTGGTAATCTCTACCGCATCAATTCCATATTTTTCTAGCATTTCATACGTAATTGGAGTCAGAGCGGATTCATGAAACACATCATTAAATAGCCACTCGCCTAAATCGCTGTTAGGGTTAGACATTAAGGCTTTTCCATTGTCTTGGCAAACCGAAGCACTGATAACCTTATCATTGGGCAAACGAAGCGAAAAAGGATGTTTACGTGGCGGAAAAAAATTTGGATACTTTTTATAGAACTCTTTAGGAATAGGAACATACACTTCATACGGGCTACGCTTCCGTCCATCCGCAAAACCTTGATTTAAACCACTTTGTGGCGCTACAACTTTCTCTTCCTTACTTGATAAACGTAGAGAATAAAGCGGTAAATAGACCTTTTCTTTGCTCTGCTCATCACATACAATTGCTGAAAGGCTATCCGTCCCAAGTAATTTTTGCTCCAAAAGCAAAAATGGGTCTTCAATTATCTCCACTGGCAAGACGCTCCTTGCCTCTACCTCAGTAAAATCTTTATATAGAGTGCTTTTTGATGTATTAAAGGAATAAGAATTAATGCCATCAGTAAAAGCAATGACATTTTTACTTTTGCGGTGAATATCTCTAATGTTCTCAACCACGATGTTTTCTAGTGGGCACTCAATAATATGAATTTCTCCAGGTGTGCGAATAGTGCAATGATAAATCATTTCATCGAGGTTCTGCGTGCGCTTAGTAAAATCAATACGTTCGTTCCTTAGCTCTGCAATACGTAGAATCATATTAACATCATCTAGCTTATCATAAGTTGACTTAAGCTTATTAAACTCCGCTACTTTTTGAATAGGAGAACCAGTCCAAGTTTTGATACCAATGCCGATATGTTCCTTTTTTGCATCAGCAGTAATGTCAGAACGAGAAAGATTTTCTGCACCCAAACAACGACAGAATAGATTCTCAGTCACGCGTGATACGAGAAAAGGCGACTTGCTATCGGAATACAAATGTGAAAGCGACCCCATCAATTTCAGCAAACGCTCGTAATAGTTACGTTGTGTCTGTGTCACGCTATAATCATAAAAGCTCATACTATCATTATAAAACATCACTTTATTTTTGTCAGGAATATATACATGCAATATAGATACAAAATGTTGCTTTTATGCCTAAAAGTGGTAAAATATCAAACAATGGAAGAGTTGCTAAAAGAAAATGCAGAGCTAAAAAAGAAGATTGAAGCCCTAAAACTGGAGAATAGGAAATTAAGACGCGCAAGAGACTCTTATGAAAAGGAGGCTCGACACGCCACTATTCTTGCTACAACACTCAGAGAGCAATATCCTTACCTTGTTGAAGAAGTAGAACCAAAACCTATATTACGAGATGTTATCGTATTAGACACCCTAGAATATAACGATTTTGTACGCCCTACGCTAAGCATTAACTATCGTGATATTCAATTTGAAAAATCTACAGACAGAGCCGCAGAAGCAGCGAGAGTCGTATTCACGCCTAATCACCTTAAGAAACTCAAGAAAGACTTTATTCCCGCCGCAGAAATATATGAGTGGTTTAAGTACAGTGAACCTTGGGAAAATATTTCCGTTAAAGAACGCAAGAAATTCCAAAAAGACCTTTATCAATGGTTATATCGTCTAGATCAGAAAATATCTCCTATGTTTCATAATATGCAAACATTCCATATGAAAAACAACGAGTATAAACTCAGCCTCCACCTCAAGCTTGTTGAACATAGCAAATAGGTCAGCCATAGCTAAGCATACTCCAAAAAATAATACTCTACCTCTGTTGCAAATCATTGTGCAGAGGTCTTTTTGTTATCCTAAAAACATGCTAGAACACACGTGAACAATCTAGCACAAAGATAAACCGGTTTATCTATCATTACTAACCTAGTTTCTTAACTTCACCGAGTTAGAAAGGAATAAAAATGATAGATACTATAACTATCGAACTCAATGCTTACCGCTCATATACTGATAGCGACTTTAACCTTAAAGCTAAATGGGGCACTAATTATCAGCAAGAAAAGAATAAGACCTGTTATATGTATAACGTCGCCCTAGAGTGGTCAAAAGAAGCAAAGGAGAAATGGGAGTATCTGCCAGAAGTAACCTATGTCAATTTCCCAAACCCTAGCGCTAAAAAAGAAGATAACGGGCGTATCTATGGGTATCAAATAACTTTTTCCGCCCCCAAGCTTCTCTATGGTAATAACATTGAGGAAGTTACCGAGGATCAGTTTGAAGAAATCGTAGATGTGCTATACGAACAATTACAATTTCTCGCCCTCCCTACAGAGATTAGCAAACAAGACATCAAGCAAGCTAAGCTCCGACGCCTAGACTATGGTAAGAATGCTATGATTGCCGAACTCATGCCTGGAGAACAATTCTGTAGTATGCTTATGAGGTCAGAACACACCTATAGGTCAAAATACGCACAAGCCCAATATCGTCATGGCGACTTATATAGAGAAAATATCAAAACACGCTCTGTCGTAGTATATGACAAGCTAGCAGAGTTTAGGAATACCCTCAAAAAGAAACCAAAAGAACTTAATGTTAGAGAGCAATTCTTCCTTGCTGCAGAAAAGGCCCATCTCTTCCAAGTATTTCGGTTAGAAGTCCAAATACAAAACCTCAACCAGATCGCCATAGAATTAGAGCGTTTCGGAGTAAAGAGAGCAGATATTACCTTTGAGAGGGTATTCTCTCAGGAGCTAGCTCATAACGTCCTTATGAGATACTGGAAAGGTGTTATTAAAAACTTAGACCCAAACCCAGAACTCTTTAGCGAAGAGAATATTTTCGCCACCTTTAACGAAATGACCATCAACAAGGGTAACAAGACTCCAATGAACCTCCTCGCTACCTTTGGACTTCGCTACCTAGCACACAAATGTGGTCTAGGCAACGTCAAAGACATTTTCTATCGAGAATATGATAGTCAAGCCTGGGGTAGAGTTGAGAAGTTATACGAAGAACCAAAGCTCAATCAAGGACTATACACCTTTATCGACTCTATTGAGAAGATTATTGACAATATGGAACCGCTCCAATTCGGAGAATATAACGGCGTATTTGAGGAGGAGGCTTAACATGTCGAGAACTACTAATACTAATAGGTATTCAAAGACCATCAAAAATGACACTTTGAATAATTCGCCCCTCCTTAACAACCTAGAAAACTCAATTTCGGGGGCTGGCGTATCAACCAAAATACGCAATAATAGACTCATGGAATGTAATCTGTTAGAGTTTAACGACGTCTGTGCCTTATTAAAAATCGGCCGCTCCACTCTCTACAGCCTCGTAAACAAGAAAGAAATCAAAGCCGTCAAGTTACTAGGCAGAACACTCTTTAGGGAGGCTGACGTATGCGACTTTGTGGCTAATCTAGCAGAATACGAGGGAGGTCCAAATGGCTTCTAAGAAACGCGACCACATCACCTACGACAAAACAAGTAACCGGTATCAAGCTCGTTATATGGTAACCCTCTTAGACGGCACTAGAAGGCGACAATCCGTCTATGGCAAAACCTACGAAGAGGCTAAAGAAAAATACGACCGAGTAGTTGCTGAAAACATTATCGGCACCCCTATTCAAACAAGCAATACCACCCTAGAGCAATACCTTACTATGTGGGTAGAATCAGCCAAGAAAATTAGAGGCAACACCAGAGAAGGCTACCGAGGAGAAATTCGCAAATATATCATTCCTAATATCGGTAAAGTTAAACTCTCCTGTCTTACAACTCAAAAAGTGCAGAGCATGATTAACAAAATACAAAGAGAAGGTGCTTCAGTCCGCACCACCCAGATCATAAAAAGTATTCTTTCCAAGGCCTTAAAGCCTGCCGAAGCTCAGGAACTAGTCAAAAGAGGAATAATCTACTATGTCGAGCTAGATACCTATCGCCCTAAAGAAAGGAAGGTATGGACTGAAGAAGAGGGTAAAGCCTTCCTAGAAGCTATCACAGAGCATAAATATCGCCTATTCTTCCTAATGTATATGACCTACGGGCTTCGTAGAGGCGAGCCAATTCCTCTTACATGGGGAGATATAGACTTCGAGAATAAAAGTATCAGTATTAACAAGCAATACACATATCAAGGCAAAAAACTCGTAGTTTGCCCTCCAAAAACAGATAAGAGTATTCGCACCTTACCATTACTACCCCATATCGAAGAAGAGCTTTTGAAAATCAAAGGCAATTCAAATCCGCCAGCCTCTTCTCCTATTGTTACTGATGAAGAGGGGTTAATTAAACCTTCTAGCGTTGGTTATGAGTTTGAAAAGATTATCAAGCAAAATCACTTTCGTCCTGTAGTCTTACATAGTCTTAGACACTTTGTGGCTACTATGCTAGGTAACTACAAAGTTGCTCCAAAAGACGCCCAAATGATACTCGGACACTCGACTCCATTCGTTACTATGCAATTCTACCAACATAGCAACACAGAAAGTAAGCGCAAAGCTCTTTCCGTATATGCCGAAGAAATGCAGTTTTAAGTCCAAAATGGCCTCAAAAATGGCCTCAAATCAAAAAATAGCACTCCCGAAAGGGGGTGTTATTTTGTGTTTCTGAGGCTATTTTACCTCTGTTATTCTACTAATAATAAACAAGTTGTAGCTCAAAACACTTTTACGTACCCACACGATTTCGAGTCGTGCGCCTTCAACCACTCGGCCACGCTTCCACCACTTATTATACCACACTCATCCTCTCTTTAGAAGCTCTCTCATGACATCCCAATCACCACAACAGACTCGACCGTTGCCAAAAATACCTACTCACACGACAAGCATCATCGTCTAACTGTCACTCTTCTCGCTCCGCCACCTCACATATTCCTGCATCAGCGGCATCTTACTAATATATTGGTTCCACATCCCTATCATCCCCCTCCTCACATCACGCGGATCCCCAAAATCTCCCGCCTGCGTGCTATTTTCATAAAGCGGCGTCACCATATCTCCCGCATCCATCCAATCTCGCCTACAGCCCGTCGAAGTCACCGATGAGATCACTTCAATATTATTACACCACACTCTCCCCCATTCATCATTGCCAAATCCCCATATCAGCTGATTATCATTCGACGCAAACCCGCGAATCTCCTCTTGCCCCACTACTACCGAATACGTCGCGAAGCCCACCACCATCTTCTGTAAATCCGGCACCATATTATTATTTACCGAGATCAGTTGTGGTGCATTCTTTCCGCGGCCATCCGCCTTCCACGCCTCCATCACCGGGGAACTATCCACTTCCCGATAAAAGTCTCCCCGTACCATTCCTCGGCTCAGTGCCTCCCGATATTCCTGTTGGCTATTATATGCCGCCGCCGTCCCCGCCAGCAAGAAATCTGCATTCACTACCGTAATTGCTTTTAAGCTCACTTCTTCGACTATTTTCGCGATTGCAGCCTGTAGCGACAGGGGAAGCAAGGTCGCCGCTTCGCCATATCCCTCGCCGATCTGCGCAATCCCTTCACCGCGCGCCCCACGTATCGTCTCTGGCACATAGTACCACATACCATTCTTGATATTCTGGCAATACCCCCGTACTTTTACTATCTCGCCATCCGCCACATATGCTATGACTGCACCCCTCCCATCACTCAGCCTAAACGCCTCCGATAAATACACCGGACGCTCTTCCAGCATCGTCGCATATACCGGCGCCACCCCTGCACTTGCTAGCCCTTGCGGCGTCAAGCGATATTCCGTTCCATCTTGCACCCATGCATCCCCGTCTACTACCGCTCGTGCTAGTATGTCACTCGCCTGCATCTCATTTAATCTAGACAGCCCCGAGTCTACCACCGGCTCCGCTATCACCGCTCTCGCCGCCGCAGATACCACTTCCGGCTCCTGCTCTTCTACCCGCTCTGCCCGTTCTAATAAGACAATTTGCTGATAATACTCAAACCTCCTACCATACAAACTTTGCTCCACCGCATCCATCGCCTCCATATATTCACTCATCTGTTCCGGCGTCGCCTCATCCCTAATACCATCCAAGAATTTTCTTCGGAACCCATCAAACCCCACCGGCGTCCGATAGTCCACCCCGCCCTGCTGCGGCTTACTAAGCATTTTCTCCAAATCTACTTCATCTACCTTCTGCCAATCGTGCTTGCCATGTCCAGTCGCCACTGCTAGAATCTGCTTCTGTCTCGGCGTCTTCACGATTTGCTGATAAATCCCACTCAGGTTCGTCTTCAGATCCTGTATCGGCGACAACACTTGCAGCAAAAACTCCGCAATCCGCTCATCCGCTATCTGCCCAGTCTCCAGCGCCTGTTTAATCTGTACTTTTTGTTCCGGCGTTACCGACACCTCATCCGACACCGCCTCAACATTATCCCCATTCGCAAAATACGCAATTAGTTTATCCTGCAGCCGTTCATTAGGCACAATCTGCCCATATATATCACTCTCCGCAGTTTCCTCGTGCGTACTTTTCCTCCCAAACCTATCCAAAAATTTCAATTTCCCACTCTTCATTTTCCCAAACATACTTCTATTATAGCATAAACCTTATCATCATATCACAAATAGGGAATCACAAAAAAGAGACCGAAGCTGTTCAACCGATCTCTTATTAGTACCTCTGTTTCGTAAAATACCTTTTTCTCGGGACTCCCGGAGCTTACGAGCGAGGATGAGCGCCCGAGACCCGTAACGACGGGCTCGAGGGACGCGACCCGAGGAAAAGCGTATTTACGAAACAAAACTCTTATTATTTTCTATCTATCCAAAGATATTACTCAAAACGAAGTTCACAATTGCAAATGCTAGCAGCGCCACTACTAGACCTACTACACCGTAGAGAATCGTATTACGAGCCTTCGTGACCTTTGCGGTATCACCCTGCGACAGCGCAAAGTTAATCCCGCCCATAATGATCATAAACACCGCCAGCATGCCAATAATACCAATCACTACGTTCACTACGCTCTGAATCGTCCCCATCAGGCCAGCTTCGTTCACGCCCGCCGGCGCAATCGTCGTTTCGCCGCCACCAATATATTTTGTCGCTGGATTACTACCAGCATCCACCACTCCCTCCGTAGCATACGCCACTGGAGATGCAACCACAGCACTACCCAAACCCACCATCGCTAGTACCGCCACCACGTTCAATAACATTTTTTTCATAACGGTTAGAGTAACTCCCTTAATAGTTGTATATTCTATACAGCTTATTATAACCCATAATCGCGTTTCTGTCCAGAGTTTTCTCGAAAATCACCCCTGTTAGCATAAGCGACACAAAAAGGAGGCCATCGCTAGCCTCCTTTCCACATTCTGCCAATCTTTTATTTCAAAATCTCAGTATTCAGATATACACTTGGTGACGGCGTAGTACTCGCCTCTTCACTCTTGAACACACTACTAAGCACGAAGTTCACAATCGCAAATGCCAATAATGCTATCACAAGCCCCACGATGCCATATAGCAGCGTATTACGCGCTTTTGTCACCTTTGCAGCATCCCCTTGCGAGGTAATGAAACTAATCCCGCCCAAGATAATCATCACCACCGCGATAACGCCCACTACACTTAAAACCACGTTCACAATCGTCTGAATCACCTGCGGCAAAGTCTTATCTCCCGTCGTTGGTGATTCTTTCGGTAAGCTACACTCCGCAATCGAGTGCGTATAAGTGAGCCTCATCGAATTGTCCGGACACTGACCGCCACCCGCTGCCTTTGCAGCATCAATTTCCGCCTGCTGCTCCGCAGTCAACGCCCATGCCTCCCCCGGTACGCTTAGCACCCCCACCACACTCACCACTAATAATGCCAATACCGCCAGAATCTTCTTCATCACCTATCTCCAATCAACCACAGTTCAATTACTTAGTTGCAAAAACATTACTCAGCACGAAGTTCACAATCGCAAACGCAAGTAGTGCCACCACTAGACCTACCACACCGTAAAGAATCGTATTACGCGCCTTCGCCACTTTTGCCGTATCCCCCTGTGATGTTACGAAACTAATCCCACCCATGATGATCATAATCACTGCCAACATACCAATGATACCAATCACTACGTTAATTACTTGCTTGATTGTCGTCATTAAATCTCTATCTACAGCACCACCAGGATTAATGCCGTCATCTCCCGTTCCAAGAAAATCAGACGCTGGATTATCCCCTTCAGCATGCACCGGCGACATCGTCGCGATACCGCCCAACCCCACTACGGTCAATACAGCAGCTACAATACTAAACACTAATTTCTTCATATTACTCCCTTTTTTGATTGTATACTCTTATTTATATATTACCGCACTTTACTTCTTATGTCTATATTTTTCTGCTCCCAACTTACTTAATTCCTTGTATTACGAAGTTCACAATCGCAAATGCCAGTAGCGCGATCAGCAGACCCACTATTCCGCCAATGATAGCTCGCCTACCTTGCATCACCTTCGCTGTATCCCCGGCACTCTTCATATATAGTATCCCGCCATAGATCACGATCCCCACCGCAATCACCCCCACTAGCCCCAACACCACATTCAACACATCCTGAATCGGATTCGCAATATTATAATCCTTATCAATATTACACCCCGCCGCTTCTTTCACATCTGCTGCGATATTCGGATCGTCACATACCCCTTCCGCCAGTACTGGCTGCGCTAAGCCGCCCGCCATCACTCCTAATACTATCGCTATACTTAATAAAATCTTCTTCATCTTACAAAGCTCCCGTTACCGACGACACTACAAAGTTCGTAATCACTGCCGCCAAAATCACAATCACTAAGCCCACCACCGAGTAAATTAAACTCCTCGTCGCCTTACTAGTTTTCGCTGGGTCTCCCGCCGCCAGCATGTAATCAATCCCACTCTTTATAATAAATATCACCGCTACGATCCCCGCCATCGAATACGCATAGTTGAAGATGCCGTTCACGCGATCTCTCGTCCAGCCCGCGTCTTGCACGATCCCCGTCCCCCGATTAATACCCAAGATACCAATCGCCGTATTCACCAATACCGACGCCGTTAGACCCAGCACCACCCCCGTAATCGCCGTCACTAGCGTCCGCTTGCCTTTAGCCATCTTCGCCGGATCACCTTGCGACATAATATATAGATATCCACCATACACCATCATTACCATCGCAATATATCCAATCGCCAGCGTCAGATCGAATATTACGTTCAGCACAATCGTCCAGACGAATGTCTGCAGGGAAACATACTTTTTCTCACCAAACTCCGCCTTACACTCATCTTCATCTTTCTGACACACCGGCACGATCTCTGCATCTTCGCCCTTACCTTCACAAATCCCTGCATACCAAGGCTTAAAGAACAAGAACGTCTTTCTATTACAATCGTCGTCACTCTTCTCCATCGACTCCAACTTTTCCACTACCGCCGTCTTCTCGTCCTCATCACCAGTCGCCATCGCCGGCTGCACTAAGCTGCCCAGCATCAACACCCCCATCATCACCCCCATTACACCCAAAAACTTCCATTTCATACCCTTATCTTACCATCATTCATCTAAAATTCCAAGATATAAACCAAGCGCAAAAATAGTCTTGACGAAACCGCTTATGTGTGCTATAATAAGCTCACGCCCTGTTCTACAGGAGTTATAAGAAGGTTTTGTAATGAAAAAATCACTCACGAAAACATTAGCGTTTCTCTTGTTGCTTGTTAGTGCTATTTTTGGCAACCTTTTTATTACACAATCTTTATCTCATTCCGTCTATGCCGACGAAGAGGAGACTGGCCACATACCCGCCATCACCGCCCCCGACAACACTACCGATCCCGACGACCTCCCCGACGTCACTGGCGGCTCTGATGATAATAACGACGATAATACCGAGAATCCTGACGAAACCGGTCGTATTCCTGCTGTCACCGCCCCATCGCTAGCTGAAGAAGGCGAAGATTCAGAAACCTCCGCCGAAGAGGGGAGTGAAGAAGAATCAACACCCGTCTGCCAAGCCGAAGCCGGCTCCCTTTCCTGGATCATCTGCCCCACTATCGAGATCATCACCAACGCCACCGACGCTATCTATAAAGCGATCGAGCAATTACTCATCGTCCAGCCCCTTTCTACCGCCGACGACTCCCCCATCTACCTTATCTGGCAATACATGCGCAGCCTTACCAATATCGTTTTCGTCATCCTCCTTATCGTCGTCATTTATTCGCAAATCACCGGTCTCGGCATCAGCAACTACGGTATTAAACGCATCCTCCCTCGCCTCATTATTACTGTAGTACTCATTAATCTCAGCTACCTCATCTGTACTCTCGCCGTCGACCTCAGCAACATTATCGGTTTTAGTCTGCGCGGCACTCTTGGACACATCCAAGAAGCCATTGCCTCCGTTAATCCCGAAGCTCTCAGCGGCGATCTCTCCATCGCCACTATCGTCAGCACTTTGATCGGAGGTGGTACTATCGCTGGCATCACCATCAGTGCCCTCGGCGGCATTGGTTGGCTTTTCTGGATGCTTGTACCAGTTCTTGTCGCCGGCATTATCTCCGTTGTCGTTGGCCTCCTCACTATCGCCGCTCGCCAAGCCCTCATCGCCCTCCTTATCATGATTGCTCCGCTTGCGTTCGTTGCCTATCTTTTACCAAATACTGAGAAGTGGTTTACCAAATGGAAAGATCTTCTCCTTCGCATGCTCATTTTCTATCCAATGTTTAGCTTCCTCTACGGCGCTTCTCAGCTTGCTGGCTGGGCACTCATTGCCGCCTCCACCAATGCTCTTGGCATTATTCTCGGTCTTGCCGTCCAGATTATCCCCATCTTCCTTGGCTTCTCCCTCATGAAAATGTCTGGCACCATTCTCGGGACTCTTAATACTGGCCTCCGCCGCGCCCTCAGCCCCGTCCAGCACGCCACTACTGGCTGGGCTCTTGGTCATGCCGAACATCGTCGCCAGATCCATCTTGGCTATTCCAATGCTTCCGGTGCCCGTCTCCGCGGCTTCCTGGATAAGCGCCGCGACCTTCGCGAGCTCGAAACCCACAACGCCCTTGAGGCCCGTCGCAATCGTTCCATGACCTATGTTTATAATAAGTCCTCCGGTTTCAAAGGCTACGATGACAAGGGTAATATGACTTGGCGCAAGCATCCTAACCGCCAGACTCGCAACGCTAAGACCTCCAATTATTATTCTACTCTCGCCAGTAACGCTCAAGCCGCCTACAATAATACTCTTGGTAGCTACAGCGACCATTATACCGATAGTAAATCTCAAGAACTCAACCGTCTCCACGGCGAAGCCTTCTTGGACGCCTTCGCTCAGCAACACCTTGCCCAGAATATTGCCGAAGCCGATCAGAAATTCCTCCTCGATCGACACTTTGCCGCTGCCGCTAATAGCCTCGAAAATCCCTACGAATACAATCGCCTTATTAAGAGTGCCGCTGGCAGCCTCGGTCACAACGGAGAAGCTGCTATTATGGGTCAAGTTATCGTCAATAGTTCCGCTATCGAGACTCGTCGCCGCTCTGAAGCCCGCATCATTATTAATAAATTCGGCATCGACAAGACCAAACTCCGCCCCATGCTTTTCGACAAAGAGAGAATGGATGATAACGGTTACGAAACCGATGCTGACGGCAACGTGATTGAAGACGAAATGTTCCATCTCATCGAATACGATAAGAATGGTAAACCTACCGGTTACAAACGTAGCAACTGGCAACACTATCTCGGCGTCCACAAACAAACCGGTGCCGAAATCACCAAGGAAGAATACGATGCCCTCACTGATGACGAGCGTACGGCCTATCGCAAAGTTCGCTACTTCGATATTTTGAACGACCAGAAGCAGCTCGTCCAACGCGTCTTCGAAGATGATGCCGGCTATATGAAAGAGATTCTCCGCGACGATATTGCTATCGCCGATCCCATCAACCGTCGCTACGAGACCGAAATCGGTGTCGATCCCGAGACTCTTGCTCCTGGTATGCTGCGTCGTTACCATAGTACTATCAGCGGCGCCCTTCGCGAGACCAAGTACAAAGAAAAAGACGCTGCTTCCAACTCTATGCTCCTTGCTCAGATTGACCGTGGCTTCGTCACTAGTAAAGGCCAGCTCAATATTGCTGCCCTCCAGAGTCTCGTTGCCGCTGCTAAGGCCGGTGATTTCCTCCGCAACGATAGCCGCAACATCCAAGAATTAACTAAATTTATCAGCGCCATGAACGACGACGACGCCTTCGCGAAGTATTTCCCCGACGAAGACATCATGAAGTACCGCAACGTCAACGGCGTTCAGCTCGACGGTTGGCGCCTCGCCAAAGATGCCAATGGCAAAGAATACTGGGAGGAAATCAACCACAACGATCCTACAATTACCCTTGAAGATAAAAAGAACCTTGTCCGCCATAAGATTATTCCGAAAGCCGCCGCCAAGATTATCTCCATGTTCAACCGCAAAGTTTCTCCAACCGTCATCGACGATATGAAGTCAGAAAAAGGTCTCGATGAGTTACTTAAGAGCATTGCCCAAATGGCCATCGACAACGCTACCAATCAAAAGCTCGGTCAAGAACCACTTACGGATGACGATATCAACGTCTTCGACAGCACCGACCCTGAGAAATTCAAATACATTGTTAAAGAAACCCAGAAAGAACTCGCCCAGCTTCGACAAGCTCGTAACGGCAATAACCCCGACGACGATGGTGGCGATGATAACTCTACCCCACCTTCCGGCGGTTCACCTCGTAATGGCGGCCCGAACAATAACGGTGGCGGCTCAGGTAGCAACGGCAACAATTCTGGCAATGGTGGCAGCACCCGCCACAATGGCAGTCAAGGCGGCGGTCCTACCCCTCACACTCACCCCGGTGTCGACCAATTCCGCAAGCGCAAAACCCGTTCTGACGAAGCTCATGAGCAGCTCGTCCAGCGTAACAGCTACGAAACCGTCATGGATACCATCGCTAGCTATTTCGATTATCAGACCGATTACGAATCTGTTGCCGATCAAATCCTCGGTTACTTCGAGGAAGTAGAGAATCTCCGACCTCTCTATGATGACTGTCTTGATCTTGTCGAGCAATATCGCCATGACGAGCGCAGCACCTCTACCGAAGACGCCATCTACGCCATGGCCCATCAAGCCGACTTAGAACAAGACCGTATTGATGACCTCCACGATGCAGTTATTGATCTCATCAACAATCGCGCCGAACTCTTCTAGACTACCAATAATCTTTTAATTTGTTTTTATCATACATGTGCTATAATATATACATATGGCAACATACAAAGTTCCGCAAGACGTTGAGGCGGACGATAAGTTATTGGGACCACTTACATTTCGGCAATTTGTCTATATGATGATCACTTTTGGACTCATCATGCTTGCCGTGGCTCTCTTTCAGCTTTACCCACTCCTCGCTATCATACCAGTTCCTCTCATCCTGTTTTTTGGTATCCTTGCTCTTCCTATTAAGAAAGATCAGCCTATGGAAACTTACCTCGCCGCTCTCTGGTCATTCTATACGAAGCCGAATAAACGCTACTGGATGACTGGCCAAAGCAATTCCACCATCCAGATTACCGCCCCTAAAAAAGTTGAAGCTCCTCGCGCACGTAATATCTCTTCCGACGAAGCCGGCCACCGTCTTTCTTTCTTGGCCGATCTCGTCGATTCCGAAGGTCAATCTATCAAGACCGCCAGCACCCCCATGAAAGACGAATTCTACGCCGAAGCTTATAACACTACCGACATGTTTGATAAGAACGACAGTTATAATCTTAATCGTATGATCGACCAGCAGCAAGACGAACATCGTGCCGCCGTCGTCGCCGAAATGCGCTCCGCCATCGCCCAGTCTAATTATAACTACGACAAGCCTGCTACCCCTGCTCAGCCTTCTAACCAACGTGTCATCCAGCCCCACACTGCCACCGCCAACCCTTCTTCACCCCAGTTCACTTCTCCCGTCGTTGTTCAACCCACCGTTACTGCCCCAACTCCCACCACTTCAGCGCCAGCTCACCCTATCGAAAATGTCCAGCAACAAGCTGATCGCATCCGCCGTGAAAACGAAAGTGAAGTTTACATATCATTACACTAAGGAGTAGTATTAATGAACCCACAAAATAATTTTAATCCAGTCGGAGCTCAGCCAGGGAATATACCCGGCCCTGTTCCTCAGCAATTCATGCCTCCTCAAGTCGCTCCGCAGCCAGCACAGCCCCAGCCTGCCGCTCAACCAATGCAGCCTCAACCGATCCCTCAACCTGCCCCTCAACCCAACGCTCCACAGCCTCTGGGCACCGCTACTCAGGATGCTACCCCCAAGATCGTCGAAAACCCTCTTTCTACTCAATCCACCCTCCTCATCTCTGAGCTGCGCGATAGCGTCGTCATCATGAAAGACGGTTCTTTCCGCGCCGTTGTCGCTTGCCAATCCATCAACTTCGATCTTATGTCTGAGCAAGAGCGCGAAGGTGTCGAATACAGCTATCAAAACTTCCTCAACTCGCTCAATTTTACTATTCAGATTCTCGTCCGCTCTCAGCGCGTCGATATCGGCCCTTACATCGAGCGTCTCTCTGCTCTCCGTCGCAACAACGACAACATGCTCCTCGGCGTCCTCATGGATGATTATATTAATTTCATCGACATGCTTTCTCAAGAAGCCAACATTATGGATAAATCCTTCTTCATCGTCATTCCGTATTATTCTT
The DNA here is from genome assembly GCA_964406525.1 of uncultured Candidatus Saccharibacteria bacterium. Lineage (GTDB taxonomy): Bacteria > Patescibacteriota > Saccharimonadia > Saccharimonadales > Saccharimonadaceae > Nanosyncoccus. Next base: position 15,047 of record CAYOSC010000008.1, read on the forward strand.
CCGCTGATGCCGAGAAACTCGTCGAGCAAACCAAGAATCTCTTCCGCACTTTCGGCAAAAAAGCTCTTCCCGTTACTCGCATCAACCGCGATACTTATAATAAAGCTATCGATGAGCTTAACAATCGCGTCGAATCCGTGATTTCTGGTCTCTTCAATATTGGCATTCATTCTGTTCGCCTCAATACTAGGGAGCTTGCCGAGCTTTATTATAACTTCAATAATCCCGATACTGCCGTCCGTGAACCATTAGTCGACTTCACCAAGTTGGCTACTACATATGTGCGCAAAGGAGAACGTACCAATGAGTAAAAAGAATAAAAACGCCCCCCTCACTGCCGCCGAAATCGCTATGCAGTCACAAGCTGCCGAAGAGGCCGAGATCCAGCAGGCTTTCGAGCAGGGAATTACCACCCTCCGCGATCTCATCTCACCTAGCTCTATCGAGATCCATTCCGGCTATTTCCGCCTCGGCACTAAATACGGCCGCACCATCTATGTCTACGGTTATCCTCGCACTCTCTTCACTGGTTGGATTTCTCCTCTCATCAACGTCGATGAAGTCCTCGACGTCTCCATGTATGTCTACCCTGTCGAGACCACCGTCGTCATGAAGAACCTCCGCAAAAAAGTCACCCAGCTCGAAGCTAGCTACAACGTCAACGCCGAGAAAGGCAAAGTCCGCGATCCAGAGCTCGAAGCCGCCATCCAAGACGCCGAGGAGCTCCGTGACAAACTCCAGGTCGGCGCCGAGAAGTTCTTCCGCTTCGGCCTCTATATTACCCTCTGGGCCGACTCGCTCGACGAGCTCAGCTTTGTCCAGCACAAGATCGAAACCATGCTCGGCCAGCTTATGGTCTTCTCCAAGGTTGCTAGCTCCCAGCAGGAACAGGGCATGAACAGCTGTATGCCTCAATGTACCGACCAGCTTCAGATCCGCCGCAATATGAACACTGGCGCCATCTCTACCAGCTTCCCATTCACTTCCGCCGACCTCACCCAGGAGAAGGGTATTCTCTACGGTATCAATATGCACAATAACGGTCTCGTCATTTTCGACCGTTTCAGCCTCGAAAACGCCAACCTCGTCGTCTTCGCTAAGTCTGGCGCTGGTAAATCCTTCGCCGTTAAGCTCGAAGCTCTCCGCTCTATGATGATCGGTTCCGAGATTCTCATCATCGACCCCGAGAACGAATACCAGCGCCTCTGCGAAGCTGTCGGTGGTAGCTACATCCGCCTCTCCCTTAATTCCGACGTTCGTATTAACCCTTTTGATCTGCCAAAAGTCGTCGATAGTGAAGATGCTAATGACGCCCTCCGTGCGAATTTAGTTACTTTGCACGGTCTCTTCCGCCTCATGCTCGGCGGTAATCAGATCGGTCCTAATGGCCAAGTCGTCCCTGCCCTCACTGCGAATGAAGAAGCCGACCTCGACCAAGCCCTCATCGACACTTACGCCCGCGCCGGTATCACTAGCGATCCACTCACCCATCAGTCCATGCCTCCTACTATTATCAATCTTTACGACACCCTCCTCCATATGGGTGGCACTGGCCCACAGCTCGCTCAGCGCCTCCGCAAGTATACTACTGGTACTTTCGCCGGCATCTTCTCCCAACAGTCCAACGTCGATATCAATAATCAGATGGTCGTCTTCAATATCCGCGACCTCGAGGATGAACTTCGTCCTGTCGCTATGTATATTATTCTGTCCCACATCTGGAACATCGTCCGTGCCGATCAAAAACGTCGCCTCCTCATCGTCGATGAGGCCTGGCAGCTCATGAAATACGACGATTCCGCCAACTTCCTCTTTAGCCTTGCCAAGCGTGCTCGTAAATATTACCTTGGCCTCACTACTATTACTCAGGACGTAGAGGATTTCATGAGCAGCAAAATGGGTCGCGCCATCGTCGCCAACTCTTCTATGCAATTATTGCTAAAGCAGTCTGCCTCTGCTGTCGATGTCTTGTCCGATGTTTTCAAGCTCACTAGTGAAGAAAAGAAACGCCTTGCCAACTTCCCAGTCGGTCACGGTCTCTTCTTTGCTGGCGCTAACCATGTCCATCTCCAGATCATCGCTTCCGAGACCGAAGAATCCTTAATCACTACTCGACCAGGAGATAAAAGTTAATTATGCCCGATTCCACCGTCGCCCTCCGTAATGCCGAGAACAACGCTATTTCTCATAGCGAGCCTTCTTATGGCAACGGTTCAAACAACGGTGGCGGTTTCTACACCGGCAATGGCCGTAATAAAAACTCCGGGCGCAAAAAGAAGAAGAGTCCCCTCGGTCCTATTATTACTATCGCTCTTATCATTATCAGCGGTGGTGCTTTTCTCAGCAGCTCCAATTCATTACTCGCTGGCGCCCTGGAAGCTCTATACACCGAGCAAACTGATACTCAATACACTAGCTACTCAATGCGTGTTCCCCAAATCATGGAACACATGCTTCGTGGCGGTAGCGCCACCACAGTTACCTGGAACGGCCAGAAGAAATACCTACACATGTCCAATTCCTTCAAAGACCGCCTCGCTAAGTTTGACATCGAAGTTGAGGGAAGCGGCACTAGTCGAGTTCTGAAATGGAATAACGAAACTATTGATGCTAGCCAGTTCATTCAGAAATACCATAGCGACGCCGACTTCCGCGATGCTTATACCAAAGCCAAACGTGGTCGCGTTGCCACCTTCTTTGATGATATTGCCGATAAGATTTACCAAAAACATAGTATTAGCCGTAACTTCTGGAACGATTATAAACAATCTAACGACTCCAGCGCGGATGCTGAGAACTTTCGCACTACTATGTCTGATGGTATGAACAACAAGACTAGTGCTACCTTAGCAGCCGGAAAGAATGTTGAAGAAATAGAGTACGATGAAGATGGTAACGAAATCGGAAAAAACCGAGTACCAGATTATACCAGCGACGACAGTATCAACTCTAACATCGATGATCCCACTAGTCGTGCCAACTCGTTCCTAACCAGACTTTCCAGTAAGGCCGCCGAAGTTACTGGAGTAATCGATAAAGCTTGTGCCGCTCTAAAAATAGGCAATCTCATTTCTGTTACCGTCTCTACTATAGAGATCTACCAATCTATCAACTATTTCATGAAGCTCATGGAAAACGTTAGTAAGATGAAAGCTGGCTACGGCAGTGAATCTGCAATTAATGAGCTCCTTAACATGTTCAGCACTAGTGAAGTAGCTGAAATCCCAGACCTCAACATTCTATCGGTTGCAGACGCCAAAGACACCACCAGAACCCAGCAAGTCGTTGGGCCACCACTAGAGTCTAAAGGCATGCAAAATATTCTCGCCAATGCACCCGTAGATCCATCTGACACAAAACCCTATTCGCTAGAACGCGTCACTAATGCTGTTGCCCGAGCATTACAATACAATAATACAGTAGTAACCGGTTGTGCCATTACTCAAATCGCCGACTCCGCCCTCGCTATGGCAGTAACCATTGGTAGCGGCGGAGTAGCCAAAATCGTTGCCAGCTTCTTTGTCTCCACTGTAGCCAGCGTCTTCATCGACGCAGCCGCAAGTGCTATTCTTGGTTTCCTCGTGCCCACTATCGCACAAACTCTTTTCTCTAACATTTTTGACACTACCGTAGGTATTCCAGCTGGCGAGCTCTTTACCAAAGGTGCCGCTGCCGCCAACACCCGTGTTGGACGCTCCGGTAGTGGACAATCTCCATCTTCCGGAAAAGCCGTTCAAGCATATAATCAAGCCACCAATACCGTCCTTGCCATGGACGCAGAAATTGATCGCAAAAATCTTAGTCCTTTTGACACCTCCAATAAAAATACTTTCTTTGGCAGTATCGCCTATAGCCTTCTACCAATCATTACTTTCAATAATACCACCACCGTAGCTTCTTTTATGCGCACCCTGTCTAGCTCACTAACTTCACTCGGTGGTCATGTATCAGCTAGTGGCACCAATTCTTCATATATGACCACCAACGGAGATTGCCCCGCCCTCCGAGAAATCGGTGCCGTCGGCGATATGTATTGTAACCCCGTCACTACTACCGACTTGTCCACTATCGATATTGACCCCGGAGATGCTACCTATGCCAACGTTCTTATGAGCGCCGGCAACGACAACTCAATACCAAACCTCACTTGTGACGACGATGGTAATTGTACCATCAATGACAATTCAAACCTCGCCCGCTACGTTTCATTCTGCGCCGGCCGCAACTCACCTTTTGGCGTCTTAGATGCAGGCATCCTCGATAGCCTCACTATAACTTTTGCCGGAGTTCTCAATACCATTAATAATCTACCTATCATTGGCGACGTTATCAACATCATCAATTCAATCCTTGAACTTAGTCCAATGAACAAAGGTTGGGCCACCGGCGCCAACTGCGTCAATAGCTCCGAAAATCCTTACTGGGATAGTGAAATGAAGTATTACCAACGCTATATCGAGGACCAACGCATTCTTACCCAAATGGGTAATTATGAGGATTCTAAAAACCCTGTTACCGCTTACGAGGAAAAGTACGAAGCCGAGCATCCATTAGACACTTCACTCACTGGTATTATCGCTCACTACACTGGCATGACCAAAGGTGACGCAGAATACATGCTTGCCTTCATCGAATACTACAACTTCGTCGACCAATACGATCCGACCCTCCGTATCGCCATGGACGGCGACACTAGCGAGTCTCAGAGCGGGGAACAAGTCGTTGCCAGCATCCAAGACAGGATTCTGCGCTTCGACGATTCCAATATCGACACTCCTCTCTACGCCGACACCTCTAAATACATCGCCTATGTTGATTATTCCGACCTTCGTAACCGGAGCTATGCCGCCTAATGCGCAAAAAACCGTCACTCCAATTCCGTATCGCCTTCCGCACCACCCTTAGTGTGATCCTTGTTTTTGCTCTCACTCTCCCGACTGCTGCCGCCCTCCCTTCCGAAGCCGAACTAGACGAATTTAATCAAAACGGCATCTATTATTACAATCCTGCCGGCTCCGGCTCCTCCAACTGTTCCACCACTGGCAACAATACTAATTACGCCGGTGAACAAGTCTGGACCGACGGCGAAATAGCTCTCATCGAAGCCAATCGCCCTGTCTATGAAGAAGTAGCCGCCCGACACGGGTTCGCATGGCAATTCTTAGCCGTTATTCACAGCATGGAAAGTGGCCTTTCTCGCACCAACCCTTATCAGAACAACGGCACTCCTGGCGAAGGCGTCTACCAGCTCCATTCTATTAAAAACCAATATCCTGACCTTTTCCAATCCGGCAAAGTTCTCACTGACGCCGAATTTCTCCAGCAAACCGAGCTTGCTGCCCAGGTCTTATCTTCCGACAATGATCTTACGACTGACGGCGGTATCAAACGTGCTTTCTTTAAATATAATGGCGTAGCTAGCGTCTATATTCAAAAGGCCCTTAATATGGGCTTCTCTCAAGAAGAAGCCAACAACGGTGAGGGCTCTTACTATGTCATGAACCGCTACGATGCCGCCCGTGACCCCGCCAGCCCCAGCATGAGTTCTCTCTGGCCCGGCCGCTACGTCAGTGATGGAGTTTACGACCCCTCTTCCACTAGCATGACTTTCGGTGCTTATACTAAGTTTGCCGCTCTCGGTGGCGGCAGCGGAGTCTGTATAGTTGATAACAACGCCATCAACGCCAAAGCCCTCGAGCTCGCTTGGCCAGTCTATGGGCAACATGCCAACAACGACCCTTCACCTGCCTATCTCGCCGCTCTCAAAGAAACCGGACTTTACAATCTCGGTGGATTAGTCGGTCTTGGTGCCAGCTGTGATGTCTTCGTTGCGACTGTCATGAGAACGTCTGGTGCCGATCCAAACTTCCCATGCTGCGGCGTCGGCAGCACACAATATCCCTATCTCAGTTCAAGTCCAGACTATCAATCCGTCGGTTTCGCCACTGATTCATCCATCGCCCAGCCCGGAGACATTCGCATACGCAATTATCACCACATCGAATTAGTCGTACAACTACCAGATGGCACGATCGCCATTGCCTCCGCCTCCAACACTGACCGCACCGCCGAAGTCGGCAGCTGGTATAACGATAGCAATTACGAAATTTTTAGACACATCTAAGGAACATATATGAAAGTATCCAACCTTCAAAAGCCCAAAACCACCACTATCATCACCATAGCCTCCATCAGCTTTGCTGTACTAGTGATTTTTATCATCTTTCTCGCTATCGCCAATTCCCGCAAATCTTCCACCCTCCACACCATCATCGCTCCTTCTTTTGCCACTCTCACCATTAACGATAAAACCTATCACCCCAACCAAGATCACCGCCTCGAACCAGGGGACTACCAAGTCAAAATCACCGCCGATGGCTTCCAAGAAAAATCTCTTCAAATCGAACTCAGCCCCAATCAAACCACCAACCTTTACCAGTACCTCACTCCAAACGACCATGATATTTCCTGGTATTATCAAAACAGCAAAGAAGCAGAATTATTTAGCCAAGTCACCGACGCTATGGCTAATCAACAAGCCAACCAATATCGCGAGCAATACCCCATTGTCTCACTTCTCCCCATCTCAGTCGTCGAAGTCGATAAAGAAACTTATACTATGAAGGAATACCGCATCGATGTTGGCGAGTTCACTGATTGTAAAACCGATTTCTGCCTCAAGATTACCGACATGACCGGAGGGAATCAAGCCGCCGCCCATGATAAACTGCGCGAGAACGGCTACAATCCCGACGATTACGAAATCATTTACGAATACAAGCCCTATTTTACCGGCACCCCTGCTCGCCCTTAATAAATAACCACTTACCTCTAGCTCCGCCGTCTTTCCATAATCTTACTGCTATTTCCTACATAGAGTAAATTATTCCTTTTCGATCCACTTCATTAAATATAAAGCCTCACTAATTTATTTGGGGACTTCTTTGTATGCAAAATCTTTCATTTAAGCCACCAAATTCACCGTCTAAGGCCTCCATTTTCTTATTAATAAATAATTGTACATTTAACATTCATAATCGCAATATTGACATTATTTAAGCTTCTCATATAAAAACCGAACATCAAATTTTACCTTGTTTTTCTGTCACCCGAACAACCCGAACAACCCGAACAACCTATTTCACAACATTCGCCGAACTTACGCAACTCAACTTTATCGCTCTTTTTCCACATCTTGTGAATAACCTCCCCGCCAGAACCCGAACACGCAAACTCGCTCACTCACCCCGTCTTTTCCCCATCTGTGGAAAACTTCAGCTTTCCTTATATTAATAGCATTATGTTACATATTATCCCTTAGTAACAAAGGGTTATTGACACTTTATCTCTCCGCTCCCCACGCTCGTCAAAATCACTTGGTTATCCTGGAAGTTCTGCACCAAGCATTTTTGCCTCGTATCATCCAGCTCCGAGAAAACATCATCCAGTAATACCACTGGCTTTTTGCCCAATGTTTCCGTCAGCATCTCCGCTTCAATAAATTTCAATGCCAAGATACATGATCGCACTTCACCCCTACTCGCCGACCCGTCCGCTTTTACGCCATTAAAAATAAAATCATAATTATCATGATGTACCCCATAACTCGTATGTCCGAGCAGGGAATCACGCCGAAAGTTTCTCTCCAGCTCTCGCAAGAATCCACTCTCGTCCTCGACTTCACTCAAATATTCCAGCTGTACCTCATCATTATTTTGCGCGATCGACCGGTAAACTTCCGTAAACCTCTCGTTTACCTTCTCCACGTATAGTTTTCGCCACTTCACCAATTCTGCCCCATGCTTCGTCAACAATACGTCCCACGCGAATAAGTCCCCTGATTCTATTACTTCATTTTTCAATAATTCATTCCTCTGTCGCAAAGCCTTATTATACCGCGCCAAACTCACACTATACGCCTCTAGCAGCTGCCCAAACATTCTATCAAAATAATTCCTCCGACTCGTCGGGCTCGACCCCACTAAGTGCAAGTCATCCGGCTCAAACAATACCACCGGATATTGTACTTTTTTTGGCAGCCGTTTCGACTTTTTATCTTCCGCCACGAACTCTTTTTTCACTCCGTCAAACGTCACTACCGTCTTCCTGCCATCCTCATATTCTAGCTCCACCCGGTAAAACTCATCACCCCTCCTCACGATCTCTCTATCTACCGCCCGAAAACTTTTCCCCCTCAGTGCCTCATAGATCGCCTCTAAGATCGAAGTTTTTCCACACCCATTTTCTCCGATAATCGTCGTCGTCTGCTTTTCGCAGTCCAACAAAAACCTCTCATGACTCCGAAAATTCACCAACTTCACGCTTCGAATGATCATTTAATTAGCTTTTAAGCGGCATTACAATATGTATATAATTATCGTTATTCTCTCCTCGTAGCACTACCGGATCCAACTTATTTGAGAATCCCATACACACTTTCTCCTCCGTTAGAGCATTGATCGCATCCAGCAAAAACCTCGAGTTTAGCGTTACCTTCCCATCCACCGTTACTTCCGTCGGCAATTCCGAGCTATTATTACCCAGCTCATTCGCTACCGAGGCAATCGCAAAACAGCCGTTTTCTACACTCGTGCTACAAACCACCGATCCCCCCACCTCTTTTGCAAATAGTGCCGCCAGCTTCGTCACCCGCACTAATTCACTTTTATTTAGCTCTACCAAAATTTCCGTCTCCTTTGGAATCAACTGCCGATAATCAGGGAACGAACCGTCGATTAATTTCGATGTCACCTCGATTCCATCCAGCCGGAATTTCACTTGCGTCTCATCAAACAAGATTTCCACTTCTTCCGTATCATCACCTAGCGACCGAATTACTTCCTGTAGTGATCCTGCCGGCACAATCGCTGCTACTTCCGCCTCCACTTTTTGTTGCAACTTCCGCTCCGCTAATCTATATCCATCCGTCGCCGCCACATATAGATCCCCCTCAAACGTATTAAAATACACACCCGTCAAAGCTGGTCTCGTCGTATCACTACTTGCCGCCATCATCACTTGCGACAGCCCTGCCTTAAAATCTTCCGCCTTCACTTTAAAGGTCACTGTTTTGTCTTCCTCGAGCTCCGGCAACTCTGGAAAATCATCCGCCAAAGCCCCGTTAATCGTCGACTGACATTTACCTGCTTTGATTTCCACTTTTGCCTCATCTGCTACAATCTCTACCACTTCTCCTCGCGGCAAATTACTCACGAACTCTGCCATCAGCCTTGCCGGCACCGTCACTACTCCATTTTTACTACTCGTTGCCGGTAAGAAACTCACTACTGCCATATCCAGATTTGTCGTTGTTAGTGAAACCTTATTATCGTCCACTCTTATTAGGACGTTATTCAAGATGGGTAGCGTAGCTCTTGCTCCTGCCGCTACTCGACTCACACTGTTCAGCCCCTTCGCCAACTTTTCCTGCAAAATCTTAATTTCCATATAGTCACTTACCTGCCTTTATATTATATTTTTAGTAATAGTAATAGTAAGGGCTGTGGAAACTGTGCAAAACCCTTTCCTACCTCTGGTTAACCATGTGCAAATCACCCTGCAAAACTTTTCCACCACGTCGTGGAAAACTCGCATATTCACACCAAATTTTGTGGAAAACGCACTTTCCCACAATCCCCAAAAAACTTTCCCACAGTTTTCCCACAAGCTTGCCCACAGGCTTCTCCACATCTTTTCCACACCACCCGCGAGCCGCAAGCAGTACAACACCAAGCAATTTCGTGCTTTTCGTCCCTGTTTAGCCATAAATCTTCTCCTTTATTGCGCTAATCTGATCTCTTAGACTAAAGTTCAGCTTGAGATCGCTTTCAATCTTTTTGATCCCGTGCATTACCGTCGTGTGGTCTTTTACCCCTACTTCTAGGGCAATCTTCGGCGTGCTCATGCTTAGGTCCTTCGATAATATATACATTGCTACCTGGCGCGCATTTTTAATGTTGGCTACTCGGCTTTTGCTGCACATCTCTTTCGGCGTTAATTGATAATATTTTGCCACCTTTTCTACGACCTGCTTCGGCGAGACTGTCTTCGCTCGCGTCGCACTCACCGTATTAACATAGCCTTCATTGATGACTTCGAGCGGCGTCATATTTTTAAAATCCGCCACCGCCAAGATATGTGTCAGCTCGCCCTCTAGCGCCCGAATGTTGGTCTTGATATTTTCCGCAATATACTCGATCGCTTCATCTTCAATTTCTTCCCCCCGGAACTCCGCCATCGAGCGCAAAATCGCGCATCTATCTTCGAACTGTGGCATTTGCAAGTCAAATTCACCCGATTGTGACAACCGCGACGCCAAGCGCTCATCTACCGATTTAATCTGGTCTGGCAGTCGATCTGAAGTTACGATAATCTGCTTATCATGCTGCGTTAGGTCGTTAAAAATATCAAAAAACTCCGCCTGTGACGCATCCTTGTTCATGATCATCTGGAAGTCGTCAATGATCAGCACATCCAGCTTCCGGAACTTCTGCCGGAATTCATCTATCTTCTTACTCTGCAACGATTTAATGAAATCCGAATAAAAACTCGAGATTGGCGTATATAATACCTTAATTTTCGGATTCACCTTTAACAGCTCATTGCCAATCGCTTGCACCAGATGCGTCTTACCTAGCCCTGGCCCGCCGTACAGGAAAAAAGGATTGTACCGCGTCCCCGGATTCGCAATTACGTTCTTCGCTACGCTCACCGCCAGATCATTATTCGTCCCAATTACAAAATTGTCCAATGTATATCTCGAGTTCAGCCCTGTCTGCAGCGACCCGTTCACCGGTGGATTGGTATGGTAATTATTTGTCGCCACATTACCAATCGCCTGAATCGAATTCGGGTCTGGCCGCACCACCCGCGGGCGCGTTCGTGGCTTCTCTTTTGTCAGGATATCATACTTTAGCTCTTTTACCTCGATATTGTTATGTTCGAAAGCTTCCTGAATAATCGTCGAATATTTAGACTGCAACTGTTTCCGCTTAAAAATATTCGGCACCCCAATCGTGACCTCACCGTCATCTGTAGAAATTAGCTCTACCCCCGTAAACCAAGTGGAGAATTGCTCGCTCGGAATCGCTTGTTCGACTTCTGCCAACACATTTTTCCACACGTCAAACATGACCCCGGTGACCTCCTTCTTTATTACCTTCATTATACCAAACTCTCGCCGACTTTTCCACAGTTTTTTCAGGTTACTATCCATGTTCTAATATATCATCCTCCCCACAGAGAAAGGTTTTCCACAAACACCCACCAAACCTCTAACCTCACGTGTGGAAAACTTCTTGAAAAAAGTGGAAAACTGGTGTATACTGGAACAAGTAATTTAGAAATACTAAAGCAAAAGAGTAATAATCGGAGTTGAGTTATGCCAAAACGTACTTATCAGCCACACAAGCGTCAACGCAAAGTTGAGCATGGCTTCATGAAGCGCAATAGCACCAAGAATGGTCAAAAAGTCCTCAAGCGTCGCCGTATCAAAGGCCGCGCTCGCCTCACCGCCTAATCGGTTCTCGACCTCCTCTACAAAAAGAGGAGGTTTTATGTTATAATACCAGTACAATGCTATCTCAGAAATATCGTTTCCATTCTCGCGGCGGTGTACGCTACGTTTTTCAGCACGGTAAGACTATCCGTACCCCTATTCTTTCGCTAGTCTTTACCCATAATAGCCGCGGCTACCGTCGTGTTGCCGTCGTCGTTTCGAAAAAGGTTCTCAAAACCGCCGTTGGTCGTAACCGTATTCGTCGTCGCGTCTACGAGGCCGTCCGTCTCGAACTCGTAGATTTCCCGGATCCAATGGATTACATCTTAGTTGTTTATAATAAATCCGTCGCCACCATGCCGTTTTCTGAGTTGCGCCGCGCCGTCAGGGAATTACTCCGACGCAGCCTTACTGAAGTTGGCCGCAAATAATTATAGTATTAAGGGGTGGAGTATGTTATAATATAACTATGTTTGCTTTTATTGATATGATTATCGTGCGACCGATCACGAATATTCTATTCTTGATTTACGGTTTGGTGGGTGATTTTGGGGTGGCGATCATCCTTTTTACTGTCCTCGTGAAGATTTGTCTCTGGCCGCTCGTGAAGCGCCAGCTTCATCAGACTCGCCTCATGCGCAAGATTCAGCCTGAGCTCGCCGAGATTAAAAAGAACTGCAATGGCAACCGTCAGCTTGAGTCTCTCCAGATGATGGACCTCTATAAGCGCAATAATATTAAGCCGTTCCGCTCTATGCTGACGTTGATTATTCAGCTCCCAATCTTTATCGCGCTCTACACCGCAGTGCGTGTTATGGTTTTGCCTACCCCTACCGATAATCTTTCCATTCGCGCCTATCCTCCCGTCGCCCAGATGGAACGTATTGAGGAGGTTATTGGCTACCAAGAGTCATATCTAGGCTACCAGAAAGAAGTTGAGCAGATTCGCTCCAGCGACCTAAACGACGAAGAAAAGTCCGCCAAACTTGCCGAACTCCCAGAAGTCACCTACGATTTCCACCCTAAGCTTTTCGGAGTTATCGATCTTGATGTCAAGGCCGGCTTTGGTTCAGTTAGTGCACTTATCATTATGGTATTCGCTTTCGCCTCTGCGCTTACTCAGTATTGGATTTCTCGTCAGCAGCTCCCATCTAAGAAGAACGGTCAGAAAAAGACTTTCCGTCAAATCATGCGTGAAGCTGCCGACGGCAAAGAGCCCGACCAGACCGATCTTAATCAAGTTGTTACTGGTCAAATGTCTTATATGATGCCTATCATGATGCTCCTTCTTATGATTAACCTTCCTGGTGCCTTGGTTTTTTACTATCTCATTAGTAATCTCATGACTGGCATTCAGCAGCGCTACATCCTCAACAAAAAAGAGGAACAAATGGAAATCTCCGCCGACAAAAAGATCCTTCGCGAGCTCAAAAAAGTCGAAGAAGGGGAGATTGTCAAAGACGCTACGAACGAGCGCTGGGTCCAGAGTAAGAATTCCGCTAAGAGCGAATCAAAATCCGGTGTTAATATTACCCATGTTTCCGCTAAAAGCCGTAAAGGTCATAAGAAGAAAAGGAGCTAATTATGAACAAAGATGAGTCAATTCGTTTTGCCACCAAATATCTCGAAGATTTATTATCTTTCTTCGGTATTAATGTTGCTATTGATTCTACTGTAGATGATGAAGTGATTCAATTATCTATACCTTCCACTTCTATGAACTCTCTACTTATCGGTAAAGAAGCGAATAACTTGCGCGCCTTGCAACACATTGTCTCTATGGCGCTCACCAGCCACGAAGCCGAACTAACTCGCGTCAGCGTTGACGTTGCGGATTATAAACGTCAGCGTGCTGATCGTATTGCTGAGCAAGCCGAAAAGTGGATTCGCGAAGTCCGCGCTACCGGCAGGCCTCGCATCGTTAATCTTAATGCCGCTGATCGTCGCGTCGTTCACAAAGTTGCTCAAGATTATTCCGATATCACCACCCACTCCGAGGGGGAAGGACGCGATCGTCAGCTTCATATTGAAAAGAAGCTCGACTAGCCGCTAGGTTTTAATCAAACAAAATAACCCTACTAACGAAACAATTAGTAGGGTTAAATTTATATCTCGCTTCCGTTAAACCCCAAGATAATGATGAAATCTACCTCGCCTGGCTCGATCCCTTGCGGCAACTCTTGCACCCCATGAACCAAAGTATCATAGCGAGCCGCCAAAGCCTCCGCGGTAGCTGTGAAATCTTGCTGACTTACATTATACACGCAATAAGATTCCAAACAGTCGCCAATCGTTGCATCTCCTACGCTTACTACATCATAATCGTCCGCTAATAACCGTTCTCGCTCTGCTGCTGCCACCCCGTACTGTCCGCTTGCATTATATACGGCAATTCTTGCTTTTTCGCGCACTACGGGATTATTTGCCAACATCTCTGCAACATATTCTTGTATTTCACTATAATTATTTGTTCCGGCTGATGGTACGACGTACGATATATCGTTAATATTCGCGGTAGTCACATAAAAAGTGTTTGTATCGTAATTTACTAGCGGAATTTGTCGAATATTATTCATATCGAACCCGCTAATCAGGTTAATACCCGCCTTTACATTATCAGTCGAGAAATTCGAGCGCAAGTTGTCACCCAGAATATTTAGTAGATTTAATCCTTCGCTGATTCCTACTCCATTGTCGAGCAACTTCGCAATAATCGCTTCTACGATTTTCTGCTGCGTATTGCCGCGCGTAAAATCTCCTCCTTGAGTACCATGCCGCGCTCGCGCTAGACCCAGTGCTTGCTCGCCATTCACTTCCATCGGCACCCCCGCCTGAGCCACCGCTCCCGTAAAGCCATAATCTGCAATATTCTCATCCAGTGTTACCGTAATGCCGCCTAATGTATTAATAATATCAATCAGTGAAGCCCAGTTAATATGCGCATAATATTGGAAATCAAGTCCTAGTATATCACCCACCTGTTCCATCAAAGCTTGTGCACCACCCGCTTCATCGGTTCCGTCTTGATTATGGCACCAAAACACCTCATTAATTTTCCCGGCCGAACAAGCCATCGGCACCTTCAAATCTCGCGGCAGACTCAGCAGTGCCACATCTTTCGTCTCTTGATTAAAACTTGCCACCATAATCGAATCGGTCAGCTGCGCTCCGTCATGTGTCCCGTAATCTGTGTCGCCATTCATATTATAGCCTTCAGTTCCAAAAATCAGTACATTAGTTCGGCCATTCTCATCTTCCTCAAACGGAATTTCATCCGACACAAAGGATTTTATCGCTCCCCATAAACTAGAATTACCACCAGTCAGTCTAGAAATCAGCTCATCACCCCATTTATAAACCACACCGCCCGCCACAAGCAGTAAACATACCGTCACAATTGCAATATTGCGTCCTAAATGGCGCTTCTTTGGTGCACGCGCCTTCTTTTTAAGCTCTCTTCGCGAGATCTTCGGCTCTTCATTTTCATCCTCATCAGTAAAAGTCTCCGTAGGCGCCAAGAACTCCTTGTCATCGGGATTCTCCCACTCATCAATAAAGTCACTATCTCTTTGCGGTTTTACTGGCTGAGATATCGCAGCGGTTTTCTTTTTGCTTGTTTTTTTCTTTGGTGCTGGTGCAAAATCATTCAACAGTTCCGACCAATCCGACTCCGCCCCATTATCAACAGCTTGCGTCTCAAAATCTTCCGTACTATCAAAATCAAAAGTCTCCACTGGGTCTAAGAATCCATTCGCCGACGCTTGCTGACTTCGAATCATATCGATCGAATCAATCATCTCTTGGCGCTTCCGAGTGTTTCTCGAGGCAGGGCGATTATTAGCTGGAGCTTTTTTCATATCAACAACTTGCGCGCTCGAACGTCGCGCTGTAGCAGAAGTACGCGGCTTCGAGCTCGATTCACGCACTTTCAAACCATCAATTGTTGTTTTTGCCATTCAACTCCTAGTTTTTTACTCGCCCGACTCAAGACCACCGTCCTAATTCTAGGCTTACCCAATTAAACTTTTTGTGATATATTTATTATAACATATGAAAGCAAAATTGACGAAAAAACAAGCGCTTATTATAGATTTTATTAAGGATTTTACTGCTCGTCAGGGCGAGTCTCCGACTTATCGAGAAATCATGTCGGCTTTGGGGCTTTCTTCCGTCTCGGCCGTTGCTGAGCATATTGACAACCTCGTCAAAAAAGGCGCTCTCAAAAAACTTCCTGGTACCGCCAGATCTTTGGAGGTCGTCGATTTGTCTTATCCAGAGACGACTGCTCTTTTTCACCAAACTCTCGCCCAAGCTACACCTGAAGAGCAGAGAATCTTACGCCAAGCTGCCGACATCCTCGGCCTCGACCTGGTACCGACAGAGCAAGAATAAGTGTATTTGTAGAGACTTTGATTGTTAATCTTGTCCTTTTTCTCAACTTGCGTTATACTGAGAGTAGGAGAAAGTCATGTCAAAGTCAGCATCCTCTGCGCACCGTGTCCCGCCTTACAAGCGCCCAATTATTGTTGGAGGATTTTTGCTGATTCTGGCTGCAGTCGTCGGTATCACTATCGTCGTCTGTAAACAAATAAACAAATCCAACAAAGACGATTCTACGCACCTTTCTAATTCTAGTGAATCAAAAGGCGATAATCAGCCACCCGCTACGGAGCCGCCTGCGCCCGACGAAGATATCGAGAATAAAACCCCTCAATACGAGGGCGAAGACCCCAACTCTCTAGACGAGCTCACCGGAGTTATTATCTACAAAGATATCGACGCCGAGACTCAGACCCTTCATTCCGCCGTTAATGTGAACCAATATCTGCAAGACGGTCAATGCGTATATAATATTATGCAGAGCGACGTCATCTTACGCACCGCATCAGCGGTAATTGCTCCAGATGTTACCACTTCCGTCTGTGGCCCCTTCGCACTATCAGTTGATGGCCTCCCGCCTGGCATCTATCAGATCGTGATTAACCTCACTGGTGACGGCAAACAGGGAACTATCACCGACGAGCTAGAAATTTAATTAAGTATCAACACAAACACTAAGGAAAAGGAAAGAAAAATGCACACGCTCAGCAGTAATCTCAAAAAAGAATTTTACAAACACTACAGTTTAGTTTTTGTGGTTTTTGCTTTTTGTATGGCGCTTGTTGCTTCTTTCTTTGTGACGCGCGATATGCAGCCCTCTTCTGCTGCTAGCCTTAGTAATTTCAAAGCCGGTAACATTATCAGTGACGCCGTAATGAGTAATTATAATACTATGAGCGTCGCCGACATTCAAAACTTCCTCGACAGCAAGAATAAATGTAACAACCGTGATTATAATCTCTACCTGCAGTATAAGAGCGCTCACCCTACTATTAATTGGCACTGGGAAGACGGCCATTTCGTCTGCCTCGCCGAGGAACGCTTTGGTGACGGCGAAGTTATTGGCTCCGGTATGACTGCCGCAGAGATTATTTATGATGCCGCCCAGAAATCTCATATCAATCCGCAAGTGCTCCTCGTCCTTCTCCAGAAAGAATCCAGCCTCATCACCGACAAAGTTCCAAACGATTTTGATTATCGTAAGGCTACTGGTTATGGCTGCCCGGACACCGCTGCTTGCGATTCTAAGTATTACGGTTTCAAAAATCAAATCTATCGCGCCGCCGAACTCTTCCGCTATGTCCTTGATCACAACTCCGTCTATTATCCGGCTGGCCGCACGGTCTACGTCGGCTACCACCCAAGCTCTAGCTGCGGCGGTACTCAGGTTTACATCGAGAATCGCGCCACCGCTGCACTCTACCAATATACTCCCTACCAACCTAACTCCGCCGCTCTCAATGCCGGCTATGGTACCGGCAACGCCTGCTCCGCCTATGGTAACCGCAATTTCTATCTCTACTTTAGTGACTGGTTCGGCAGCACCCAAGCTGCTGTCGATGGGGAATTAGTCACCATCCCAGACGGCGAATATACTATCGCTTCATCCGTCGCAAATGACCGCGCACTTGGCTTATCGGGTTCCAATGCAGTTCTGGCTTCTGTTGACATGACAAACAAATCTCAGCGCTGGCAATTCACTCGCGACGCTTCTACCGGCTATTATCAAATTACTAACGTATCTACTGGTCAACCTCTCATCACGCAGACTACCGAACCGGGCATGGGTACCAACGTCTTAACTAACACTTCTACAACCTGTTCCAAAAACTGGAAAATCTATCGTACCAAAGATAACTACCTCACCTTCGAATCTGCCTGTGTTAGTGGTATTACGCTTGATGTTAATGGTGGTTACGCTTCTATTGGCACGAACATACAAACTTACATTTCTGATAGTACTCCAGCCCAGAAATGGCAGATCTACGCTGGCCGTACCATAGATGATGGTGTTTATCAGATTGTTTCCGCCCTTGATTCTGAACGAGTCCTTGATGTTAACGCTGGTAGTGATGTCAATGGTACTAATATCACTATTTGGCAACAGTATCAATCTAAAGGGCACCAATCTTGGCAAATTCAATATCAGGCTTCCGGTGATTATTATACTATCATTAATCCCTACACCGGAAAAAGTCTCGATGTTAGTGGCGGTGTTGCTGGCAATGGTGTGAATGTTGCTCTTTGGGAACAAAATAATACCTGTGCTCAAAAATGGCAATTGATTGCTAGACCTGATGGCAGTTATAGCCTGCAATCTCTCTGTGCGTATGGTTATGTTCTTGATCTCAACGGCCCTGTCGCGGACGGATCCAATGTTTCACTCTGGCAGTCTCACGGTGGTCAGAACCAACAATGGCACCTTCGTGCTATCATACCAGCTGTTAATCCAGGGGTTTACACTATTACCTCGCGTCTTTCTAATCAAGCCTCTTTCGACCTCATTAATGGTGTTGATCAAGACGGTGCCAATATTGCTATTTGGCAACTGCACGGTGGTCAGAACCAACAATGGCGGATTACATATAATCCTACCGATAGCACCTATCAGCTTCTTAATTTATATTCCAATCGCTATCTCAGCCTAGCCGGTCAAACCGCTCAGAACGGCGACAATATTCAAGTCCAGAGTAATCATGATAATTGTTCAACCAAATGGTATATCTATCCAGAATCTGATGGCTATCAGCGCATTACTTCCACTTGTCTTCCACGCACAGCCGTTGATCTCAATGGTGGCTTTACGAATGGTAATAATATTTCCATCTGGAAGTCTCATGGCGGGCTTCATCAGCAATGGCTCTTTACAGCAGTAGAATAAGCTATCTAAAGCTCTCAGTTAGTGCTATAATATCATCATGGTCCGTCTTCGTGCATACTTCGTAAAAATAGCACATAATCAGGCATTCTGGCGCCGTCTCTTCTTTTACGCCTCAATCATTCTAATTTTCTTTGGTGCCTTTTTGAAGCCAGACTTTGCTACTGATACTTATGCGGATGCGCTTGATAATCCCTCTTCTATTATTCATAATTTTTTACGGTGTGGTCGTCTTTTTACGGCAGCCATCTACGCAATTTTACGTCTCTCCCATATTAATATTAGCCTAATCAATGTTTTTAGTTGTCTTATCGCAATCCTTTCTCTTATCTTTGCGCTCATTATTCTCGAAAAGCTTCTACGCCAAAATTTTATCAAAAATCATCTTTGGTCTCTTCTTCTACCGATTTTAATTCTGATTAACCCATTTATTATCGAGTATTTCCTTTTTATTGAAAAAGGCATCATGTGTTTTAGTATTTTACTGTGCGTGATTTCAGCTTACTACTATTGTAATTATCTCACTTATCGCCAATCTCAAGATTTACTAAAAGTTGTTCTCTTGAATATTCTTGCCACTTTTTTGTATCAAGGTGTCATTGGTCTCTTTATCATCCTTGCTACCCTTATCACAGTCCTTAAATCTAGACATTGGTCTGCCTTCTTCAAGGACACCTTGATTAGTGTTGGTCTCTATATTGTTGGCCCATTACTAAATGTTATTGTGATTAAGTTGTTTTTCGCTGATGGTCGAGCTAGTGGTGGACTTAATATTATCGAATCCGCTAAGGTTGTTGTCAGTAGTCTTAATAATATGTTCCAGCTTTTTAATATTCTTCCAGCCTCTATTTTCTGGGGATTTCTCGCGCTTGTTCTAATCCTTTGGCTCTGCTACTCCTTTAAGTATCATCGAATTCAACTTTTACCATTTGCCCAGATTCTGTATTTATCAATAGTGACTTTTCTTGCTGCTATTGTTCCGCAGCTTGTTCTAGCCCCTACTTCCGTCTGGCTTGCACCGCGCGCTGTCTACCCCTTCGCTATTATTCTTGGAATTATAATGGTCTTTATTTTACATACTGCGCCAATACTTTCCGCTAGAAATCCCTGGAAATCCATCCTACTCATTGCCACTTGTTCTTTTGGTATTATTGAATTTGTCTGCTTTAATCAAATCATCCTTGACCATTATAGTCTCGCCGAGATTGATCGTCTTCGTGCTGAGTATATTGGCCAAATCATTTCCGCCTACGAGGAGGCTCACTCTGTCGAAATTAAAAATATTGCACCTAGTGGCGATCAATATAAGACATATTCCTACCCTGGCATCAAAACCGTCGCTGATAGTAATATTAGTGCTTTTAGCACTGAGTGGTCCGATGTTACAAGTATTAATTTCTGGAATCAGCGTAATTTTGTACGCCAAACTCCTGATCACGATTGGCAGAATTATTGCGCTAGTCATGATTGGCAAGACTTTAATATTGATCAACTACGATTTACTGGTGAAACCCTGCAGATATGCTGGTATTAAAGATCTTGCGGCAAATTAATCTCCAAATACTACGAGACTAAGTCCAGAAAAGATGCTTCCTGTACCTAAAAATCTCTTCCAACAGCTTTAACAAAGTTTTCCCAGCTAAATTCTTTTCGGAGAAGCTTTTTTGCTCCCTTAGATAATCCATTCAAAATACTCGGATCCTGTTGGATGCAATTAATAGCTTCCACATAAGCATCTTCGTTATTTGCGTCATCAATCAAAAACCCGGTTTTTCTGGTCTGCACAAAATCGCCAATTCCACCTACGTTGCTCGCAATCGTTACTAAGTTGGCAGCCGCTGCCTCAAGTATTACATTTGGCATCCCATCAATCATAGAAGTATGCAGGAATAAATCATAATCTTCTGGATGTAAGTCGTTAAAATCCCGAAACGGTCCCTTATAACTTAATGTTGCGCAATCGTCTGGAAATTCAAATCCATCTTGTTCTAACTCATCAAATCTGCCGTACGCATCTATATGAGCCTTTTCTGGATCTAGCTTTTTCGCAATACGCACTAATAATTCTGGATTCTTTTGCACGGAAATTCTCCCCGCCCATAAAATCCGCAACTTTTTTGGTTGTTTATCAAACTGTTTAGGTGGTAACGAAGTTACACCGGTTGCAGGTTGGTGGTGTACTGTAAATTTATTCTCATCATACCCCTCCTTTTTTACAACATATCGTATTACCGCGGTATTATCGGTATAAAAATGTTTAATGGTCGGGTAAATTCTCGTAATATATGGATCAGCGAAGTCCCATGTACCTTTTCCATTTGTCCCTGGAATAATACCGTAGCAAAATAGTGACATCGAAAAATCAAACTGACTTTTTGCTAATTCTTGATGCATATTAATCCAGTCAATTGCCTCTATCGAATTAATAATATGTATTTTTGAACAACGCATTTGTATTAGCAATCTAGTTAATAGCATATTCCTATCAGTCAGCCAAAGCTCCGAAGTTATATTTCCAAAATCTACCAAGTAGGCATTATCTGGTAACTTATCTTTCCACTCATTTTTTACGTTACGCATAGTTATTACGGCTATTCGCCAGTCAGGGTGCAACTCTTTTATCGCTTCAAGATAATTTAAAAGCACCTTATCTGCTCCGCCGGTCATTATCCACGGCACCATAAAAATATAATCTGGTAGTTCTTTTACCTGCTGGCAGAGGTTTTGATACATAGTGGCAACCGGCTCTATAGTTTCTGTGTCGTATGTCGTTAGATGATCTAGTACATCTTTGGTAGGGAAAATTTGTGACTCGATTTTCGAAATATCAATCCATTCGTCCAGGATTTCTTGATATGCGTAAGTTGTCTTAATTAGTTTTTTCCCGGTTTTTCGTCGTGCATAGTTGGCGAATGGTTCAATCATCTTATTTAATACGCGATTGCGCCGCAGCCGCACGTACATGTCCATAGAACGCTGCTTTAAATTCTTTTTAGGAGATGCGGAATCTTCAGATACTGGCAGTTTTAACTCTTTCCATTTATCTATATCAAACAGCTCGCTATATGGCTGCGCAACATGCTGTGCATTACTTGTCTGCAACAGGGAAACTTTCTTCTTACGATAAAAGTACACCGTATCTAGCGCCACCTTATGTAAAACTCCATGTGCAGTGAGTTCTGTGTTGAGCGCGTAGTCTTCGTGCCCAAACCCGTTTTCGGTATTCATATAGGGGTACTTTAAGAACGTTTCTCGTTTACCGCTTACTGCCGAAATCCAGCGATGTTTAATCAGTGCTAATGCCGCATCTACTTCTGGTGTCTTCGACTCCGCCAGCGTTTGAATGCAAAATGTACTACCAAGATCCTCAAACGATAGACAGTAATTTGGATGCACTACTACCTCTTGCTTCGCTTCTTTGAGTGTCTTTATCGCTTCAGTAAAATAATTTTTCGAAACTAAATCATCCGCATCCATTACAGAAATATATGTTCCACGCGCATTCTTAATTGCGTAGTTTCGTGATTTTCCTAAATCATGAAAATCATTTTCGTAAATCCTAATCCTTCGTTCATCCTTATACCTAGCAAAATAATCTCGCGTAGCCTGATCGCCGCAATCAATATGAATAATAATTTCATAAGGCATAGCGAAATCTTCCAAAGCCCGAAAAACGCTTAGCATCGTGTGATGTGCCATTAACCCTTCATTATGAGCGGTAATAATTACTGATAAAACTTTCTGACTTGCTTTAGGCATCATGCTCCTCCGGTTAAACTTCTGTACTGGTTTTTGTGATGATAGTAGGGAACTTTACCCTATTTATCGTCATTAGTGTGCGTGTCAGTGTTTTTCTTAAGGGTTGAGCACCGGCGCTTCAAAGCTCGCAGCTGTCGTATATTCTGTACTTGTAAGTTGTAAGTCGGCATCATCTTAATTAGTACCTTTTTCACCGTAGTGATATTAAGCCGTGGTCTCGCAGAGCAGAGGTTCTGAATCCGCGCTTGTTCGTCTTCTGTCGCTTGCTTAAAGTATTCATCATGCTGCGCGATGAAAGAGCTCGCC
Source organism: uncultured Candidatus Saccharibacteria bacterium (assembly GCA_964406525.1). Taxonomy (GTDB): domain Bacteria; phylum Patescibacteriota; class Saccharimonadia; order Saccharimonadales; family Saccharimonadaceae; genus Nanosyncoccus. Next base: position 37,867 of record CAYOSC010000008.1, read on the forward strand.
ATCTCTTTTGCCGCCTTGCGACTCTGGCTGCTATGGCTATTTGTGATAGAAAATGCCAAAAACGCTTCAAACAGCTGCCAATAAATATCTGCATGGCCGGCCAGCTTATCGTGTTTTTCTAAAAACTCGAAAAGCTGAATCGCCACAATCGTATGGTCGATCGCCTTGTCCACCGTATTACCAGACCAAGTTTGTGACATGATGCTATTATTGCGACGAATATAATTATATAGACGCTCTTCTACGAAATAAATTTTACTACTCACAAAGAAATAAGCTGGGCAAAAATACGCATCCTCAAACCTTAGCCCAGGAGGGAATCTCAACTGATATTTATGTAGCGTAGATTTCCGGAAAATTTTATCTGCTACCGACAAATCCGTCTTCATAATCAGCTCATCTGTAATCTGCTGCAGCCCACTATACTTTAGAGTATAATAATTATCATCGCTCACCTTCATCTCTTGATGTGCATGATAGATCACATTAATCTCGCAAGCCGCCAAGTCAGCTCCAGATTCTGTGATTGCCTTATGCATCTTCTCACACATCGTCTCTTCGTAATAATCATCACCATCGCAGAACATAATAAAGTCCGCGTGTGAAGCATCAATTCCATTATTACGAGCGACCGACAGTCCAGAGTTCACCTCGTTTGCTATAACTTTAATACGCGCATCTTTTTTTGCAAAATTTTGCAAAATCTCTAATGTATTATCACTCGACTTATCATCCACACAGATAATCTCGATCTCTTTTAGCGTCTGGTTAATTAACGCCGTCAGAGCGTGCTGTATATACTTTTCGTCATTGTATGCGGTCAGGATTACGCTAACAAGTGGTTTCTGCATCTTTTTTCGCCTCCAACTCTTTAATCTTCATTTCCAGCTCATCAATCTCGCCCGACAGCTCAGCAACTAGCTCAGACAGCTGTAACTGTTTCCGATAGGAAGGATGAGTAGTAATCCAAGCACCCTTTACGCATTCACGCAGTCGTAAGCGCGCTTTTAGCGACCGAATATGTCTAGATGAAGCACTGGCTGAGTGATTGAGAATGTAATTAAGCAAGTTCCACTGCACTGGGCTTTCAAAATATTCTTTTATCAATAACCCCTTTTCCTTAGCTTCCGCATATTCTTTCTTCACCCTCTCTAAGAATTCCGGCAAAAGTTTTGGTTTCAATCTCAGAATATTCCAATAATACGCCCCAAACTTCGCCGCCTCCATCAGTGGCCCTAACTCTTTAAACAAATCGCGTTTCTTCAAATACTTTTCAATTTCTTCATATTCATAGCAGACATTCATCACTTTGCCGGGATTATTAATAGAAGAAGCTTCATTATCAATTCGGTAGTGCAAAAACGCATCCGTCGTAAAATAAGCTCGATGTGCACTCGCCCACACCTTGAAATTAAACCCAGTATCTTGATATGATGCTCCCGGAGTTGGCAAGAAGTTGATCTCGTTTTTCTCTAGAAAATCTCTCTTATATATCGCCGACCAAATCGCTGGCGACTGATAGAAGATCCAGGTATGCTGTGCTGGATCCATCACTCTGCCCGCATCAGCCGGATTGATGTAATAGTTCTTAGTGTCTTTGTTTTCTTTATTAAAGTAATAATTCGCCCGCACTACTTCAGCATTGTGAGATTTTGCTATACTGTATAATTTCTCAAATGCATCCAGATCCACAAAATCATCCGATTCCACGATCCCCACATACTCGCCCCGAGCCTTTTCTAGCCCCTTGTTCATGGAGTCACCATACCCAGAATTCGGCTTATCGACGACGACGATTCTTGCATCAACCTTGGCATACTCATTGATAATCTCTAATGAATTATCAGTTGAGCCGTCATTTAGGCAAATAATCTCAATGTCTTTCAAAGTTTGGTTGACTAAACTATCTAAGCACTGACGTAAGAATTTTTCAACATTATAAATCGGTACTAGCACCGACACCTTCGGGGCGTTTTTTACAGACATTTTCCTCCTCTCACTTCTTCAGGACATTATAACACACGACACACCTTCTCGCAACCACGCGCTATCAAACGGTCCTATATACGCTATGACTCGGTAAGTAGTGACTGCCATTTCTCTGGCAGCCTTAGCGCACATGCCCCGAATATCACCAAGGGAACCAAGAAAATAGCCACATATCTAGACATTACCTCCACTAGTAATGACCCCATTAGTAGCCCGCAGAAACACAACGCTAAGAATAACGCAAAGTTATCTTGCTGTCTTCGCGAAACAATGGTGATTCGCCAACAATATATTACCAGTAAGAAGACAAAAACTTCCAACATCCATAAACACATATCATTCAAAGTTAAATACCACGTCTCAAATCCGCTCACATTTGTAAATTGTTCTTCAAAATTTCTAATCACATTAATATCGTTTCGTGTAAACAAGATTGCCGATTTATTCGCAAGATGTATCGCTAGGCCTGGCAACCCCATTTCTTTGTATCGTTTCATTGCGAGTTTCGTAAACTCCGCGTTGGTGTCATCCATTGTCATTGTTTCGCTATAAAGTCGGGACGGCATAAAATCCCAATCCTCTTCGCTCCATCGCCCATGAGTATCTCGGTTCGCCCCTACGAAGAGACTCCATCCTAATCCTCCATGTGTATTCTCGTAATATGGATTCAGGTTCTGCTGTATTATCGTCATTACGTTTCCGCCAGCATAAAAGGTCACGAAAAGCATTATTATACTACTTCCTATCGTAAATAAGAATTTTTTCGTAGGTTTTCTCAACCATAGTACTACCAGCAAAAGCAAAACTGCTATTAATAGAATTGTAAATACCGAACGCACCGCATTCCCAAACGCCAAACATATTCCTATTAGTGCCGCCAGTGTTATTGTTTTTCTATAATTATGTTCCTTCAGCGCCAAATAGAAGAAATATGTGATAAAAATCACCGCCATAATTATCAAATTTGTCAAAGTCAACGCCAGCCCTTCAGCACAAAAAGCAA
>CAYOSC010000009.1:0-35523 GCA_964406525.1 uncultured Candidatus Saccharibacteria bacterium
TAGTGTGACATTTCTATGGGATAATCTACTATGACATTATCATGGGATAATAACAAACTAATACGAAGTGGTTGATTTTATGAAGGAAAGCGTGGTACAATAAAAGTGCTAAATAACTTTAACTAATGCGATATGGACCGTAAGTAGTTTTTACTATTTGTTGTCTGAAGCAAAAGAATGGCACCGTAAGGTGACAATGCTTCAGGCCGTATCGCTTGTAAGTTGAGTTATTTAGCACCCTTGCGGTGCCATTTTTGTTTAGTTGCGTTGCCAAAAATGTGTGCCCTTGGTTATATAAATCTAGCACGGTATGACTGCGCTGTGGATTCATGTAGTCATACCACCAAAAATCTCGACAAAAGGAGGGCGATCATGCACTACAAGAAACGTAAACTTCATAAGCTACATAGTATTCCAATAGGCTTATGTAATAAAGAAAAGTTGTATTTAGTTTCTTATAGTATTCCTCTAAGCTGTATGGTCGTTCTCCTTTTGGGATTAGGCGTAATGATCAATCCGAGCAGTACACTCAAAACTAGCGCCATAGAAGTGGGCGATGTTGTGGGTGATGGTGATGTAGACAATCAGAGTACTATTAATAAAAGCAATATCAATAAAGATTCTATAGGGGGCTCTGTGGAGAGCCTTGATGAGAATTCCGCAGACAGTGGTCCGGTAGACGATTCTTTTGGAGGCTATGCAGATGAGCTAGAGGGGGAGATGGCAGCTAGCTCAGATGATGGTATTATGCCGCTGGCAGATACTACTCCTACCGCCAGTCTAATAGTAGGAGGTGACGCCCTAGATAAAACTGTAGAAGTTGGCATTGGTGAAGTAGCTTATCGTAAACATAGTGTATCAGTATCAGTTTCTAATATGTTAGATTACTACTTAGTCCTAGCAGGAGATCCTAATCTTACTTTACAGGATAAGACGCCTACTCACACTATTCCTACCGTTACAGCAAATGTCGTAGGTGCGAGTATGCCTGAGAACCGTTGGGGTTTTGCTTGGGAGAAGAATGGTAACACTAGTGAATCCGCCTTAACCTATAAGCCTATTACTACTAGTAATACTACGTTAGAATCTAACTCTGCGTTAGCTGCTGGGAGTAGTGTGAGCTTTAATGGACAGCTAAACTTCGCAGCTAAGTTTGGTGAATCTACTGTGCTAGGGAAGTATAGTAGTAAAGTCTCACTTAGCTTAATTGCCACCCCGAAGACTGTTTCTACTGCTGCGCAGTGGGTAAATACTAGTGGGCAGGCTATTGGTTCTGGTGTCGATACTGGCATGATGCAGGATATTACTAGTGGGTTCTGCCAGAGTAATAGTAACGTAGGAACTGGCTTTACCATCCAACTAAAGGATGCTCGTGATAGCAATACTTACAAGATCATGAAAATGCCAGATGGTACATGCTGGATGGTAGAGAATCTAAGACTTGGTAATGATACTGCTAAAATCCCCCTTACCGCTAACGATACTGATCTAAATGGCACCCTAAAGAACTGGACTCTCCCAGCTAGCTATGAGAGTGAGAATCCTGGCAAAGTCTGGAACGACAGTGGCAACAACGAAGCTATGGTAAAAACTGGCAAGAACCTAGGAACCAACTATAAAGCAGCTTACGGCAACTACTACTCTTGGTGTGCCGCTACAGCTGAGACTTGTATGAACGGTACTAATCCATTAAATAATACTGACGCTCCTTCTAGCATTTGCCCTAAAGGTTGGCAACTTCCAGTAGGTACTACTGGTGCAGGATCATTCCAAAATCTCTACAACCAGTATCCAAATAGCACTTCTGCTGGATGGCTCACCAACCAAACTGTTTCCTATAATGGCGGTACTAGTGCTGGTTATAGTGGTAAACGCTTTGGTGTAAACTCTGCAGATGCCTTCTTCCCGGCCGCCGGCCGCGTCTACTCCAATGGGCTCAACAATGCTAGCTCCGCCGGCTACTATTGGTCCCGTAGAGCCTACTCTTATACTACCCGCGCCTACTACCTGTCCTTCAGTAGCTCCGATGTGCTCCCCCAGAACTTCGTCGATCGCTACTACGGTTTCTCCGTGCGGTGCGTCGCGAGATATTAGAACATAACATGGCTGGTCTAATATAACTAGCCATACAGATCAGTAGAACCTGCTTGCTGAGGTGGGTTCTACTATTTTGCTAGTATTTTGCGGTATTTTTGACCTGCGGAGAGGACTCCGGAGACGCTTCTAGATCTAGGGAGCCGTAGCATAGCGCTTTTGGCTAAAAGTGCCCAAAATCGGCTAAAAATGACCTTAGGAAGCATTTTGGGCTACCCGAATCCCCTAAAATTCTTGTTTTTTATTCAGAAAAACTATTTTATAGCTGTCTATATATCGCATTTATTATGTAGCACTTGTAATAAAATGTTGCATTTTGGTAGAATCTGTGCTAATATGTAAGTAGATGGAGTTAGCCCGAAAAGTATCCGTATGGATGCCTGCTCTATTGTAGAGATAGGGTTAGCCCAAGAAAGAGCCCCCGAGGGGCTCTTTCTTCTATTCTAATTACCTGCTTATACCGGCTTAGTGGATATAGGTGAAGTTGCCGACGACGTTGGCGGGGATGGTGGACTCGGTAATGACATTGTTGCGATAGCCGTAGTTCATCTCGCGAACGATCAGGGAGCCGTCGTCGAGAATGCGGGTGACGACACCGACGTGGCCGTACCAGCCAGCCGTGGTCTGGAAGACGGCGCCGACCTCTGGCGTATTATCGACGCGGTAGCCGAGGGCGCGAGCGTTGACAGCCCAGTATTTCGCATCACCGGTCAGAGCCGGGTTGAGCGGACCGAGGCTGTATGGGTTGGTAGCGCGCCACCACCAAGCGTAGTAGGTACACTGACCCCAAGTCATGAGGTTGTCGTAGCCGCCGGTGACGTTCTCGTAGATGACGTGCATATCTTGGCGATCAGAGGTAGAGCCGTAGTAGGAATAGGTATAGACCGGGACGTACTCGGGGCGCTCAGTGAGTGGCAGAGAGCCGCCCGGCAGGACGATCGACATGCCGTCGACGAGGCCAGTTTCCTCGAGATTATTGTACGAGATAATGCGGTCAGCCTGAGCGCCGTAGCGGGAGGCAAGCGTCTCGACGGTATCGCCGGATTTGACGGTATAGACGATGCCGGCGGTCTTTGGGATAGAGAGGGCTTGGCCGACAGAGACATCGGTAGATTTGAGACCGTTCGACCAGCGGATGAGATCGGTAGTAAGCTGAGTACGATACTCGACGGAGAGCTTCCAAGCGATCGAATCCATCGTATCGCCCTCAGAGACGATGTAGGTCTCGATGCCTGGGGAATAGCTCACAGCGACGTAGCCAGGTTTCTCGATCTTGTCGGTGCTGGTTTGGCTGATTTCCTTCAAGACCGAGGCAGCCACGTAGTTACCAGAGACGGAATCGGTGCTGGCGAGATTAAACGAGCTAGAGAGGCTAGCGACGACATAGAGCTCGGAGAGCTGATCAGCAGAGACGCTATTGCTAGCGGCCATGGCATTCATATCGATGCCCGCATCACCGAAGCTATTCTTATCTTCGGAGCCAGTCTGCGCAACTACAAAAACCATCGCCGCAGCTGCTAAATAAGGCAAGCAGCGGCCGAGACTTCTCCAAAAACCACGTTTTTTCGTTTTAGACTTCATAGATTAGCTAGATTGCTGCGAAAAGTCGGGGAAGCTATGGATGCTATATCTCGCAGTTAGTTTTTGTACTCCACTTTATCAATTACAATGCTACAGCACAGAGCTCTTGGCAATGGTCGACGATATTCTGCTGGTGCTCAGAGTCTGTGATACTATAATACATCACACCGTCGTCTCCTGTCAAGAAGTAGATGTACTCGGACATGCTCTCATCAGGGGTGGCAGCCGCCTGCAAAGCGGTCAGACCAGGGTTCGCGATCGGTCCGTAAGGGAGACCAGGATTCTTGCGAGTATTGTACTCGGAGTCAATTTCGAGTGCGAGAGCGTTGTCGGTGTAGGTCTCGCGGTTCGGATCGACGAGGTCGACAGCATACTGAACGGTGACATCACTACCAAGCGGAATGTCCTGGTGAAGACGGTTATAGAAGACTTGGGCGACTTTCGCCTGATCGGTGGCGTTATTGGCTTCGCGCTGGACGATCGAGGCAAGGGTGATGCCTTGATAGAGGTTTAGCTCGTGAGCAGCGAATTTGGCCTGGAGATTGTTCTCCTTGAGCACACGGGACATTTCCTTGAGCGTCGTCTCAATAATTGTCTCGACCTTGTCGTCCTTATAAAACTCGTAGGTCTCACCGTAAATGTAACCTTCGAGCGAGGAGCCTTCTGGCTTGCCCTCGAACATCCAATTATACTCGGAATCATCATAGGTCGCAGCAAAGGCGGTGTTGACTTCTTCCTCGCTGTAGCCGGTATCGACGAGTTTTTTCTTGATATCTCTAATGGTCTCGCCAGGGAGAATCGTAAAGCTAAAGACGTTGTCTTTGCCACCGTGGAGCAAAATTTCGGCAATCTCGGCGACCGACATGCTAGGATTGAGCTGGTAGGTGCCAGCCTTGAGTGTCTTGCCATCGGAATGAAGCCGGACGTAAATCTGGAAGACGAGTTCATCACGAATTAGGTCGGCCTTTTTGAGGCTGGAAGCGATATCGCCGACGCCAGAACCGCTCTCGATCGTGAAATCTTGATCTGGGCACTGCTCAGTGAGGTAGGTATGATTAGGATCATCGTCGGCTTCACAGACGGGGTTCAGACTGTAGCGATAGTAGCCGTAGAAAGCTGCCGCTATCACGCCGAGTAGAATAACAATAGAGAAAAAGACGGTGAGGCCACGGTGCGGTTTAGCACCTTTGACACTCTTATTCTTCGCGGCAGTAGCGCGCGAAGTCGGCTTGCCAGTCTTTTGCTCGAGAAAATCTTGCAAGATGATCGCCGCCGCCTCGGAGTCGATATCGCCTTTCTTATAACCTTTTTTACGATTCTTGAGACGTTTCTCGGCTTCGACAGAGGTAAGCGATTCGTCTTGGAAGCAGACCTTAGCATTCGGAATCTGGCGCTTGAGTTCCTGAGCGAACTTACGAGCATATTTACTCTGTTCGGTCTCTTCACCCTTAGAATTGCGCGGTAAGCCGATGACGAAGCTATTAATATCCCAGGCGCGAGCGAGCGAAGCAATTTTCTTAAATTCATTCCCGTCTACTTCGACAGCGCTATATGGAATAGCGATACGGACGGACGAGTCGGCCTTGGCGACACCGATGCGTTTGGTGCCAACATCTAGAGCGATTAGTTTCATGCTTTATCCTCCACCGATAAGTCAATAGTGATCTTGCGAGGATCTTCCGGTACGGACCAGACCCAGAAGTATGATGTAGAAATATTGACATCGCTGACGCCGTTGATAGATTGGAGGATAGATTTGACTTGGCCAGTCTTACGACCTTTGACTTTTTCGAGGATTTCTTCCTTAGTGACAGTCGGTCCAGTCTCGACGTTCGTCTTCAGGCGAGCATCATTCTCGATATCGGTGAAACGCTCGAAATACGGATCGCCAATGGAGTAGATCTTTTGATCATCGGCGAGGTTGAGCTTGGACTGGATGTAGGCCTCGATGTCGGATTTCTTGACGACGTAGACGGAATAGGTGACTTTGACCTCGGCGGTTGGCTCGTCACCGTCTTTGATCTCTTCGCTGACGTCAGGAGTAGTCTTGACATCGGTAGCCTCGGCCTTGAAGCTAGCTTCGATCGGGACGACATCATCCTTCAGATCGTCGAGGAGATCCTCCTTGCCGCCCTCGGAATGCTCGGAAACTTGCTCGGATTTGACTTTCTCGAGATCTTCATTACTAATGACTTTGACGATGTTAGTGGTACCACCGGCGATTGGGCTGCCGTTGGTGACGGAGCCACCATCGAAGCTGTTCCAGCTGCTATTGGCGGAGATATTGTATTCCTCACCGGCATCCTCGGCTTCAACAGAAACGGTGACGCTGAGCCGACAAGTACGAGTCAGAGCGGAACCGCCTGACAGATTGCCATTGTCGCATTCGACGACGGTCTTCTCGCCGTCCCAGCCGACGCTCTCGCTACTGGTGGCAACATAATTGAGCTTATTAGTGCTATTGACAAAAACATCACCTTCGGAGACTTCGATACCGTAACCGATACCGAGGTACTCTTTCGGAATGAATCCGACGGAGACGGTGAGGCGGCCCTTTGCCTTCTCGCCACGATCGTCTTTGCCGGTGGCAAGAATGCTAGTCTTATAAACGTCGTCGAGGGTGACTTGCTCGGCGTAAAGCAGATTCTCGGCGGGGTTCTGAGCTTCTTTATCAGTAGTGAAGCGGACGGTCTCGGAGAAGCTAGACGGAGTGCTACTGATGGCGACAGTGATTTTGACGGCGGGAGCGAAGATTAAGGCCCAAACCAGAAAAACTACCAGCACGACGGCGGCACCAGAGCCAATCAGGATGAGCTTGCGGTATTTTTGGAAAAAGGAGTCGTTTGAGGATGGTTTTTTGGCGGATTTAGCCTTTTCGGGCTTCTTAGCGGGCTTCTGGAGGCTTTCTTCGGTCAAGTCGAGTGCATCGGCCTTTTTAGCGTGAGTGGCCTCAGAAGGCGTTTTTGAGGCCTTAGAGGCGTTTTTACCGTCTGCTGGTTCGTCATTTTCGGACTCTTCGTCGATAATTTGCTCGTCGGCTTCGGCTTTCTTGATGTTTTCCTCGGTCGGGACGATCGGGCGAGACTGAAGGGTCTTCGCAACCGGGATCTTGGCCAGCATCGCCATCTTGACGATCGCTGGATCAGCCGTGACCACTACGGCGACTTTTTCGCACTCTTTCGCGACGCGCGCTACGAGCTTCATATTGACTGCGCTGCGCAGAATGGTGGATTTTTTGGGTGGGACCAAGGCCACAAGTTTTTGCTCCGCCTGCTGGAGTTTGGTCAGGATGTCAGTAATGTCATCCTCCGGCTCCAAATAAATAACATCCTTGTTCATATAATCTAAATATATCACACATTCATGCGCTTGTGGTAAAAATACTATGCCTTTTTCAAGCGCTTGTGGTAAAATGGTGGTAATGAGTTTATTTAGACGCAAAAAATATACGAGTGGTATGACGGGAGGTCTGGATGCGGGGGCGCTGGCACAGCGGTCTTTGGATTTTATTGCGGAAGCAGTGCTGATGGTAGATGAGAACGGGTTGATAAAGTTCGCGAATCCGGCGGCTGCAACCATGACTGGATACAACGATCCAGCGACGATCGTAGGGCTAGATTATCAGCTGGTGATGCGGCTAGAGTCTGCTCAAGGGGCGCCGATCGAATCCACGCAAAGCGCATTATATATTGCGATTAAGCTGAATCGAGATCTACATACGCGCGAGTATGTGCTAATTTCGGCGCAGAGCGAGCGGCGGATCGCGATTGACTTGACTTGTATCCCGACCGGTAATGAGCGCTCGGATCGGATTGTGACTTTTCGAGACATTACGACGGAACTGGCCGAGGAGCACGAGCAGGCAGAGTTTATCTCGACGGCGAGCCACGAGATGCGCACGCCGGTAGCTTCAATCGAGGGGTATCTAGGGCTGGCGTTAAATCCGCAAACCGCGACGATTGATGATCGAGCGAGAAAGTATCTCGAAGCGGCGCACGCGGCTAGCCAGCATTTGGGTAGACTGTTTAAAGATCTACTAGATGTAACGAAATTAGACGACAAGCGAGCGCGGACACACTTAGTTCCGCTAGACGCAGTAGAGGCGGTAAAATACATCGCGAATGAGCAATCCAAAGCAATGGAGGCGAAGGGCATTCATTATAACTTTGGCGGTGAGGCGGGCGGCATTGATAAAAAGCGCATTGAGCAGAAGATTTATATGGCGGTGGATTATGATTTTCTACACGAGATCGTTGATAATTTGGTCGGAAACGCGATTAAATATACGCCGGCGGGTGGACAAATTAGCGTGGCAGTGCGAGGGGACGGTGACAAAGTTCTTATTTCGGTGGCTGATACGGGGATGGGGATCCCAGCAGATGATATTGCGCATATTTTCCAGAAGTTTTACCGGGTAGATAATTCACAAACTCGGCAAATCGGCGGGACAGGTCTGGGATTATATCTGGTGAAGAAACGGGTGGAGGCGCTGGGCGGCCGAGTTTGGGTAGAGAGTGAATACGGAAAAGGCTCGACCTTCTTTGTCTCGTTGCCGAGGATTTCCGAATCCGAATATGAGCGGATGAGTATCGCGTATAATAATGAGCGGATGGTGCAAGCTTTCTCCGCACCGAAAAGTGAGCAGCCCGTCACGCCAGCTCAGACCGTCAAACCAGCCGTAGCGCAGCCAGTTGCTGCTCCGGCACCACCTAGCCCGCAGCCAGGGGTTACGCCTACCATACCAGTGCAACCTGTAGCTCCAGTTACCCCGCAACCAGCAACTACGCCGACCATTCAACCTAATCCGATTAATAACAATAACCAACCATAAGGAGTACACATGAGTAAAGTAATGATAGTCGAAGACGATGACAGTTTGCGCGAGATTTACGGAATTCGCTTGACGGCTGAAGGTTATACGGTGGTTTCAGCACACGATGGCGAGGAAGCGCTGGCAGTGGCAGTGCGCGAGCGGCCAGATTTGGTGATTTCAGATGTGATGATGCCGAAGATTTCGGGCTTCGATATGCTGGATATTTTGCGCTCGACGCCAGAAACGCAGAATATTAAGGTGATTATGATGACGGCTCTGTCCTCGGATGACCAACGTGAGCGCGGCGAGAGTTTGGGGGCTGACCGCTATCTCGTAAAGTCACAGGTCGGAATTGAAGATGTGATTAACGTAGTGCACGAAGTGTTGGGCGACCGTGATGCGAATGGTACGATCAATACGACGGCACCACAAAATATGGCAGTGCCGCAGAGCGCCATGGAGCCACAGGCCATGACGGCGCCGCAAGCTACGATGGGACAGCAGAATGTGATGGAACCGCAGGGTGCTGTGGAGTCGCAAAATATGATGGGCGCACAGCCGCAAGCGATGTCGATGCCAGATCCAGTCTTAAACGCCTATTCACAAGATCCGCAAGTACAGCCACCGATGATGTAAAGATAGTATTTGCTGAAACAAGACTGCCTAGTAATTACATTTGCAGTTATCAGAGCTGTGTGTTATGCTTTGGATATGGATGAAACGATTCGACTAAATAAATTCTTGGCGGAGCAATTGGGGGTGTCGCGGCGACAAGCGGATGATTTGATTGCCGCCGGCAAGGTGACGGTAAATGGCGCGTCAGCAGTTTTGGGAGCTCGCGTAAAAGGTGATGATGAAATAGTTTGCAATGGTAAGCCAGTTTCTCATCAAGTCGAATATATTTACTTAGGATTGAATAAGCCAGCAGGTTACGTTTGTTCGCGCAAGCGGCAAGGTGAAGTCCCGACCATTTATGAACTATTGCCTGAGAAATACCGCAGCCTAAAAACTGTAGGTCGGTTAGATAAAGATTCTTCGGGCTTAATTCTGCTCACGAATGACGGAGATTTTGCCTTCCGGATGACACACCCGAAATTTAGCAAGACGAAGTTATACGAGGTAGAGCTGGATCAGCCGCTAGCACCCCTACATCAGCAAGAGATTTCTGATTATGGAATAGAAATTAGCGATGGCGTTTCGAAAATGGGACTGATGAAGTTATCGGACGACCGGAAGAGTTGGCAAGCCATCTTACACGAAGGTAGAAATCGGCAGATTCGGCGGACATTTGGCGCGCTGGGTTACACCGTGGTAAAGTTGCATCGCACTCAGTTTGGTCCGTATCAACTGAACGGACTCAAACCTGGCGAATACATGGAGGTGCCAGTTGTGCGGTGATTTATGCCATCTCGCTGCATAATTGTCTTAATGAGCTTCGGTGAAGCTCTCGTCATCTCGAGCCAAGCTCATCTGCTCCAGATGCTTATCGCGAGAATCCGACCCGCTTCAGCCGGGAGATAAACTCTTATAAGACAATTATGCAACAACGCCATTTTATTTAGCTAAACATCTTAGCTTAACTGTCTTCTGAACCGACCAGTCCATGATTTTTGCATCGATATCGGTGCCAGGCGTTTGGTAAGTCAGTCCGTCCATTTGGAAAAGATTCCAAGAAATAATTTCAGCGATGTCTTCGAGCATAGTTTGGTGGGCTGGCGCAAGTTTTCGTCGGAGATCAATCGAATTATCTGGAAACTGTTGATTCCAGAAATCAACGAAAGTATAAAATAGCTGCTCCCGAGCTAGAAAGAGACGATCGCCGTAGAGCTCGTAGCCATAAGAGGATTGGTAGGCGATTTTCACCCAGTGTAACCAGTCGGTAGGCTGATGGCAAAACCGCGCGACGGTTTGTAATTTACGGTCTAAAAAGCCGACGCGTTCGCTAACCTGGGTTACGGAACTACGATCGACGATAAAAGGCGCGACGCCACAGCAGAGCTCTAGTTTCAAATCGGTAACGTAAGTTTGCCAACTCTGAGAGTCGGCTGGCCAATGACCGCTCCGATAGTCGACTTGGCGATTGACTTTGGCGACGATCTCGCGGGGTGTCTGAAGTTCGGTTTGAGGCTGATAGTCGAGAGAGAACTTAGCTAAGTCAGAGAGCTGTAACTCGTGCCAGGATCCATCAGACTGCCAAGTGAGATGACGCGGAACTCCAGCATCCGAGCGATTACGGTCGAGTAGTAAAATCTGGAGGAGTCTGGTCTGCCGGCGGAGGGCGGGTAGATCGCTCGGGTCAATTAGCTGAGACATTTAGATCTCCAGATATTTGATTTCGGCTTTTGTAAAATGATATTTTTGACATAACTGTCGGTCGATGTCCGGCAGAGACTGTTGCCAATCAATATCAGAAGCATCGGAAAAATCTTGATCAGGAATAATGTCGCCAAAAGACGAACGGCGATTTGGCTCTTGTAAAAGTAGCGCAGCAAAGAATCGGGTATGAGTGTATTTGAGAAAATTCTCACACTCTTGCCGACTGTCGGACATGAAAAGTGCGAGGCGGCTGCGGCCAAAAGCTGAACCACTTGGCAAGAGCTCAATCAGCTCGCGGAGACGGGTTTGCACATTTTCTAAAGTCGGCTGGCTGGCAACAAAAGTTTTCTTCGGATAGGCAGCAGTGGTGACGACCTTGTAGAAGTCAAGATATTCGGCACCTCTCGGGACATTCTGGCGATCAACCCAATATAGTTGCGTGCGGCCAGCAGAGCCAGCTTTGTCATTAGTCAGAAGTTGTACAGGCCGTTTCCAGTCGGCTGAGCTCGAAGAAACTTGGTGCGGATGCGTAGCGACAAAATTCGATTCAATGCCAAAAAGATCTTTCTGGATGCGTTGACAAAGCTTGGAGCCAAAGAGCTTTTGGTTGATCTGATGAAAGGCGGGGTTGGGCGGCAGTGGAGGTTGTTGATCAATTTTGACCGTGACACGTTCGTCAGTGTAGATGCGATTGGAATACCAGAAGGACTCATAATGATGCTCCAAATCGCGTAGCACGATAGCGACACCAGCCGATAGATTTGCATTATTGCCAAAAAGTGGCTGCGGTTTGCGATCACGGCGATACCAAGCGCGGTGATCAGAAGTCGACTCATAAGCATCAATGGATACGGTATGCCCGTCATGAAGCAGCTTCTTACCAAACCCATCGAGTCGATTCGGGGAGTCAAACCAGCCACCGAAGGGATAAATCAGACAAGTGAGGCGCGCGACTTGTTCGGCCTGATTTTGAAAATGTTGATAAATCCAATTAGAATTGCTCTGGCTCTGATGCTGAGTCTTCTGACCAACCTCCATATAGGGCGGGTTACCGACGACGGCAGTGAATTTCATAGGTGTTCCTTTCTGATCAAAAATTTCGTTAATTTGCGTGGCGAGCTGGCCGCCTTTGACGATGGGTGTAATATCAAACTCACAAAAATGGTGACGGTTGATTTTTTGCTCAATATCAAAGCCAAATAAATAACTCTGACTAAGGTCTTGCAAAATACGCGTAGGCGCGAGGCCGTAGACTTGATGCTCGAGGATATGCTTAATACATTCAGCATCGCTAGCATAATGCTGGCGGGTGTGGCGAAAAAGTTGCCGCACAATCTCGGCGATATAGACACCGGATTTCATATAAGGATCGAAAAAAGTATTCGTAGTACTTTTGAAAATAGTAGGGTCGTGAGCAATGAGCTGATTAATCGATAGCTTCGCAACTGTGCGTGGCGTGAAGACTTGGTTGGCAGCCTGCGGAGCGATGTAGGCAAAGATATCTTCGTCCAAAATATTATTATAATAATGCGACAGCTCGGCGCGGCGAGCCAGGAAGGCACGGATCGCAGCGTTAAAAATCGTTTCATCCAGAAAACCGTCAAAATGGAACTCGATCGGTCGGCCTTGCTCATCCTGAGCCTGATAGTCGACTCCATCGCGAAGTTGGCGAAATTCGGCCTTCGTGATCCCAGTTAGAGCCGTAAAAATTTCATCGGGGGCTAGCTGATCAAAATTGGCTAGAGTCGTGACATCATCACCATAAGCCATAAGGAGTGTAGGGACACTGCGGGCGAAGTTACGCAGACTTTCACGGAATTTTTCTTCATCGGTAGGACTTTTAGGATTAGGTGCGGGATCTGGCGGTTCTTTCAGGCCGCCCGTTGATGCCTCAGGAAGCTGAACGACGAGCTGGGGTAGCTTCTTGGTGAGCGCAGCTCTGATCTGCCGAATGGCGACGGGGGAGTAATTGGCGGCACGAGCTTGCCGGGTAGCGAGCTCGAGAATGCTAGAAATTTCCTCTGCTTCCCTGGTGCCGAGCTCGACATATTGCTGATCACCCATGAAGCCCTTTAGAGTCGGGATAATAATATCTTCGTTGATATGGATGACATTGTGGCGGTCGAGCCAGATGCGTGGACGAGCGCGAAGCGTTGTCGCGGCATGGTGCTGATGAAGATGAATTTTGTTGATAATTTCCTGAATGATGGGCGGTGCACCGAAAATGTGATTAATGTTGCGAAAAAGTCGGTTGCTCATAAACTTACGCGCTAAGACTTCTTGGCTTGCGAGGCGGAGCGGGAGGTTAATCACCTCCGAGGCGGAAAGGTGACGTAGTTTGCCATCATCACTCTCGGCGACAACGGGAAGATAATGCAGCAAATCCCGAATACGTTGTTCGCGCGTTTGGAGAGGAATCGTAGCACTCTTGGCTTCGGCCAGCTCAGCGATAATCGGCAAAGTCTGATCGGGCGCGCAGTCAAAAATAAAACAATCCGTCTTCACGAGTTGCTCGGTGGGAGACAATGTGATGCGGCAAGGATTCTGAGCACGAAAGGCGGTCTGGACGTAGAGACTCGGGGACTGATGGTTACTAAGGATGAAAACTGCTGACCAAGCCGGGATCGTCACGCCAGTAGTGAGCTGGCCGCAAGAAAGCGTAATCGTGCGTGCGTCGGGCTGACTGTCGATGCGATGCTTGACTTCGGCGAGGGCGGTGTTAGTTAGGCGATCGCTATCTCCGCGCCCCGCCGCGAGAATAATCTGCTCAGGTGCATAATTGGCTTTGAAATATTTATCCTTCAATAGCAAGCGCTTGAATTGCTCACAGGCTTTGACGCTCGGCAAGAGCCAAAAAGTATGGCGTAAGTTTTGACGAGATGTTTGATGGCTAAATGGATAAGACTTGTCGGGATTGCTAAGATTTTGGATCAAAGTGCGGAGCTGAGCTTCGTGCAAGAAAGCTTCACCATGGTCAGTCTTGACGACACGGAAGAGCTCAGTAGGATTAAAAGCGGAGTCATCATCTTCTGACGAGGCCATTGATTGATCGACTCCAAGCAGATGCGGAAGTTGATAAGTGAAGATGTGCATTTTCGGCAAGTCGGCATAGACGCCGGTCTGGTCGTGAGCTTTCTGGCGTTGCTCGTCGACGTAAGACCAACTGTAAATTTGATTACTAGCAAAACGCTGATCGGCTAGAGCTCGAAAAGGTGTACCAGAAAGATACAAAGTAAATTTACTACGCAGCTGCTCGAAGACCTGAAAAGATCTATGCGTATCGATGCCTTCGTGACTTTCATCGATAATGACAAGATCCCAGCCGTGATCAGCACCACCCTCGCCATAGTCGAAGATCCAGCTATTCTTCTGCTTAAAACCAGTTAAATCGCGGCTCTTGATATCCTGTAGCGAAATAAAATGGATAAAATTGCGCGGAAGTAAATCGGGACGCATAAGTTGCTGCTCGCGGGTCAGAATGTCGGCAGGATTACCAAGGCGACGCTTGACAGCAGTGGAGCTGGTGAAGAGCCAGCGAAAAGATTGATCTTGAGGAGCGTCGGTATGGAGGGCTGTATCCTGGAAACCAAATTTCCGAAAGTCAGTATACCAAGAATCAGCGATGGCAGGCCGATTTGTCACAATCAAAACTTTGTGGGCACGAATCTTCGCGGCAAAAGCATAGGCGGCCAAAGTTTTACCAAAACGCGGCTTGGCATTCCAGAGGAAGCTCGACGGGAGATCTGGATTAGTCAGAGTTTGCGTATAGTAATTAGCTGTTTGCTCGATAGCAGCCAACTGCTCGTCACGCAGCTGATAATTAGTGGCGGCACAACTCTGCACGCCTGGGTCGACAGGTTGTTTCTGGAAAGCTTCAAACCGAGCTGCTACGATATTATTACCTTCACTTTTGGCCATTGATATAATTATAGCATAGCAAAAAGATCTACGTCCGAGATAAAAGCCCGCATTCAGTGCGAGCCTAAAATGTATTCAACAAAAATGGAGCCGCGACCGAGACTTGAACTCGGGACCCCTTCCTTACCATGGAAGTGCTCTACCACTGAGCTATCGCGGCACCTGAAGTTAGTATAGCACAAAAACACAGCCTTGTGAATATATTATATGCGAAGAATTTAATTCTGGAGGAGTTTGGCGAGCTTACCACGGACGCCGTTTTCATTGGGCTGGCCGACTAGAGTATCGAGCGCAACGCGCAGAAGACCGAGCGCAGTTACATAAGAATGGTCGAGGGTAGTTGTGGTCTTATTCTCGATGCCTGGGATGTCGCTAGAATTGACCAGGTGAATGACTGGACGGCGAGCGAAAGGTAGCTCCTTGAACCAATCAGTTGTGCTCAAGACGTCTTGCAGCTCACTCAGACCAGCACCGCCGCCACACAGGAGAATCTTATTGGGGAGCATCTCACTGAGCTGGAACTCTTCGAGTGTGATCTGGACGCCAGAGAGCCAGACGGCGAGATTGCGCTGGACGGCAAGCATCATTTTGTCGCGCATATCAGCGGGGACTTTAGTCGGATTATTAATGCTAAGCTTGTACTTCTCGGCGGTCTCAAAATCGACATTAAGGGCTTCGGCGATCTGGTGAGTGAAACTGCGGCCGCCGATGCCAAACATCTTCGTTCCCTCCACTCCACCATCGTCAATCACGGCAATATCGGTAGTGCCGCCACCAATATCCATGACGATCGCGGAGAGATTGCCATCGAGGTCGTCGCCGAGGCAAGCGCGGCAGACCGCAAAAGGCTCAACAGCGACCGCTAGCAAATCTAGCTGAAGTTCCGCACAAACCTTTTCGATCGCAGAGATATGAACGAGTGGCGCAAAGGCGGTATAGAACTGGATCACCACATCAGTACCTTTGAAACCAATTGGATTAGAAATCTTGTAGCCATCAATCGAAATAGAAACAATCGCAGAGTTAATCAGGCGAACTTCGACGTTAGGGTTATTAGTCTCGTCGGAAATTTCTTTGCGAGCGCGTTCGCCAGCGCGTTCCTGCACCCGCTTAATAATCAGCGACATTTCTTGCTCGGTCAGCGGTTTATTGCCGTTCTGGCGGCGGTAGCGAACGGTAGACGTATTACCTTTGATCAATTCGCCAGCAATTCCAACGACGGCGAGACGGCAAGTGGTGCCAGCGGCTCGCTCAGCTTGGTTTAGAGCATTCTCACAAACGCTAACCACAGCCGGGATGTCGGCGATAGCGCCGGCGTACATATTATTGGCGCCTTGATGAGCCTTGCCGACGCCGATGACTTCTAGATCACCGGTTTTCTGCTGCTTGGCAATAACGGCCTTGACAAATTCTGTACCAATATCGAGCGCGAGGATGACATCACGATTGTTCTTCTTCAACTCGGTCTCGACGTCGGTCGGCAAATCATCTTCAACGCCAGCCGTCTTGACGGCTTGGGCGGCAGCTTTGACTTTGGCTTTGGTGGCGCTTACGGTTTTTGAGAAAAAGCTCATAGATACCTCTTTATTTATTATTCCTATGTAGTTTCGACCTGATCAATTAAATTCCATTCGTAAAAGTCGGGAGTGTAATCAAGATCGTCAGACGAGCCGAAAGATTCGAGCATGGCAGTAGTCAGTTCTTCCATCAATTCGGTAAAACGATGATAGCGGTTCGGTGGGACGATAGTATTAGCCTGGTACTGGAATTTTAGACCGAGGAGATTCTGACCGTGGCTAGCGCTAATACCGACTAGCTGATGACCAAAGTTCGTAATCTCGAACTCGAGGCTCTCGAGGCCGGAGAAACTTTCACGCAGTTCCTCGGCGCTAATCTCGTTAAAGGAGTCTGCAGAAATCTGCCAGCCAGAGTCGGTAGAGTCGGAATAATGGTTTAGGCAATTATATACACTCTGGGCGGTCTCGGAGCTTGACAAGGCATTGATGAAGCTGGCCATCCGCCCGTAGTCAAAGCTGACACTGTAGAGACTATTGAAGCCGCTGGCGACCTCGGAGCTATAAGATTCTGGGTGCTTAATCTTCTCAATATTAACGAAACGATGATCGGAATAGAGTTGCGCTAGCTCGTGCTTAATGTCGCGATCGCCGACGTTAACCATGCAGGCGTAGAGCTCTTTGGCAGGGCGAGCATCATAAGCAGAATCAGCATACATATCAATCAGATCAGGAACGGAAATCTGCCACCATTCACCATCAATGAGATCTGCAGCTTCGTAGCCGAGAGCGGTAGCAATATCAAAATCATCTTTCGTAAGAGCGTGGTCTTCGAGATATTGGTCAACGGTATCCATCAAATCGTCTACGCGGAGATAAATCATACCGTCAGTCATGAATACGGTGCCAATTTCGACCTGATAAGGTTGCTCGTAAATCACACTGCCATTCGCGTCAAGTGGCGATATGGTTAAGGTCACCTTAGAACTACCGGAAAGGTCGACATTCTCGGATGCGAGCGTCAGCATAATAGAAGTATTATTATATTCAGCCTTGATGACGCCATCCGTAGTGATGCTGGGCGCACTCAAGAAGCTATCCACTGCATCGAACGCGATTCGCTCGGGGCGGTTATAGCAGAGGAAGTACCAAGCTGCTAGGCTAGCACCCGCGAGGAGGAAAAGCACTAAGAAAATCATAATAATGACCAGCAACACTGGACGACGTACATAGACGACGGCGGGATTGTTCTTGTTTTTGTGATGCTTGGAAGATTTGGACTTGTGGTGATGTTTTGGCTTGGCGGGCTGAGCGGTCAGGACGGCAGGTGTCTTGGTCGGGTCATCGACAGCGGGCGTAGCGTCCGTTGCAGTTTCTGCGGTTTGGGCAGAGGCAGGAGAAGGGGTTAGGTCAGTAACGGGCGACTCGACAGGAATATTCTCCGGTACAGGCACGATATTGTCCTGCGGGGTCGGCTCGGGCGGGTTATTTCCTTGTAGCTCAGGATCCTGATCCATGTGGCTCCTTTTTATATTTACGTAGATGTCGGATTTCGACAGCAAACCAAAGCGATATTTCGCCTAGTACTTCTATTTTAGCACAAAAATAATAAATGTAAGACTAATTGTGCTATAATCTACTTATGGATAATTTTGTGATTAAAGATATCAAGGCGCGGCAAGTTCTCGATAGCCGCGGCAATCCGACCGTGGAGGCGGATGTATTCCTAAATTCGGGCCATGCAGCGCGAGCGATCGTGCCGTCGGGAGCTTCAACGGGGGATGGCGAGGCGCTAGAGCTACGTGATGGTGATCCGAAATATTATAATGGCAAGAGCGTCTCGAAGGCGGTCTGGAACGTGAACCACGAGATTCATGATGTCCTAGTCGGGAATTCGGCGGATCAGGCACAGGTAGACCAGTTGATGATCGAGCTCGATGCAACTGATAGCAAGAGCAAGCTAGGCGCGAATGCAATTTTGGCGGTCTCGCTGGCGACGGCAAAAGCCGCGGCAAAGGCGAAGAATTTACCATTCTATCAGTACGTGGCAAGTATTGCCGGCACGACGCGCGATATGTGCTTGCCACTACCGATGATGAATGTGATGAACGGTGGTGCGCATGCCGATTGGGCGACGGATTTCCAGGAATATATGATCATCCCGCGCAGTGCCGGGACGATTGCAGAAGCCGTCCGGATGGGCGCGGAGGTCTTCCATGCGCTGAAGAAAGTTTTGAAGGATCGCGGTTACCCGGTGACGGTGGGCGATGAGGGTGGCTACGGGCCAAAAGTCCGCGAGGGCAATAATGAGCCGCTCGAATGCATCATGGCGGCGATTACGGCAGCCGGTTACCAGCCGGGGCAGGACATCGTAATCGGTCTAGATGTGGCATCGTCGGAGTTTTGGAATCACGATCACTATGAGCTAAAGACGGATGGATCCTGGAAGACTTCGGCCGATATGATCGACTGGTATAACTGGATTATTGATAATTATCCAGTGGTCAGCATTGAGGATGGCCTCGACCAGCACGACTGGGAGGGCTGGAAGGCACTGACCGATCGCTTAGGCGCACGGGTGCAGCTAGTCGGTGACGATCTCTTCGTGACTAATATTAAGTTATTAGAATACGGCATTAATGAACATGCTGGCAACGCAATCTTGATCAAGCCGAATCAGATCGGTACGCTAACCGAGACGATTGCGGCGGTAAAGATGGCAAAATCGGCGGGCTACCGTACCGTGATGTCGCACCGTTCGGGAGAGACCGAGGATACCTCGATCGCACACTTGGCGGTGGGGTTGGGTACAGGCCAAATTAAGACTGGTTCCCTCTCGCGCTCAGAACGCATTTGTAAATACAATGAGCTGATGCGGATCGCGGAGGACCGCCCAGATCTACGCCTGGCGGAGCCGTTCGGAAGATAGGGCAAGCAGAATCCCCAGCCGTGGAGGTTGGGGATTTTTGATGAAGATTAAGTTTAAGAAAGAGGGGTGAACCGCTGCAGATCGCAGTAGAGGTCGAAGCAACCGACTTCTTCGGCGGGGCTGACCAGGATGATACTGGACTGGTTTTGATAGATGGGTACCCAGACGAGCGTAATGTCTGCCGGCGTAGTGGTCTCACCTTTCGGGATACTATTGAAATCGCCGATCGGGTAGAGCATGTACGCATAGCCGCCATAACCATCGCTGTCGAGCGTCATGTGAGTATCGGGCGACTCGAGCATTTCTTGCAACGCTTGCAGGAGGTTTTTCTGCAGCTTGCCACCATTCTCGGCTAGGCAGAGCTGGCGATTAATCTCGACCGGGTCATCCGTCTCTACTCCGCACCGCTCGAGCAGGCTCGGGTAAGCTGAAACGACCGCCGCCAAGAAATGCGGCTGCGTGACCGCCTCCTGATAGAGCGCATTTGCGATGTCCTGCGGATCGTCCAGCTCGGCATAATTGCCCTCGAAGGGCTTCATGACGAGACCGGCGCCCGAAGCCGCCATCGGAGTGGGGCTACCTTTGCAGGCGCCGAGGCTGCTGATAATGACGAATATAGCCACCAGCACCACGCAACAGAATTTGCTGACCTTAGAAACTTCCTTAAACATAAAATTGCCTCCCTGGCTAGAATATTACTGTTCATAGACAGCATTTAACCTAGAAAGTTCTAGACTAGATGCTGCCTACGAGATAGGAGACAATCACCGAAAAGTACGAGATGATGAATCTATCTTCTTATTGTAGCATAGATTATGTATAATGTCAATGGTTAGAACAGGATTGGGTTGCTTTGGTGCCAATCCTGCATATGGACTTGATTGAGCTTCGGCATGGAGACTTGCTGAATTTTTTGTGTAGGTTTTTGGGAATTTGCAGAAAAATCTCTACACAGGCGAAGTTTGTGTGGTACAATAAAAGTGTTAACGAATTTATCATGTGAAGCAACCGCGATTTTTATCGCTTTGCGCATAATTGTCATTTGAAACGACACCATAAGGCTCTTTTTATCTGACAATTCTGCGGATTGCTAGGTAAATTCGTTAACACCCTTGTGGTGTCGTTTTTGTTTAGTTGCGTTGCCAAAGATGATGCCTGAGGGTGTTAGATTTATATAACCAAAATTGGATGGCTTTTGCTAGGACTATCTCAGCATGTCTCTAACTCTATGATGCAAGAGTTGGAGAGTAAGACTATTTTTGCATAGACAAAAAGGACGAGTGGATTCTCCTAGGTTATACTATGCAAAGATATAAGTGTATATGTAGATAATTCTCAGCAAAGCCTCCATCCAAAAGGAGGGCGATTATGCACTACAAGAAACGTAAACTTCATAAGCTACATAGTATTCCAATAGGCTTATGTAATAAAGAAAATCATAAAAGATTGTATTTAGTTTCTTATAGTATTCCTCTAAGTTGTATGGTCGTTCTCCTTTTGGGATTTAGTGTAATGATTAATCCGAGTAGTACACTCAAAACTAGTGCCATAGAAGCGGGAGATATTGTAGATGATGGTGATGTAGACAATCAGAGTACTGTGAATCAAAGCAATGTCAATAAAGATTCTATAGAGGATCCTGTGGAGGGCTCTAGTGGAGGTTCTGTGGAAGGTCCCAATGAGAATTCTGCGGATAGTGATAGCGATCCAGCAGGCGGTTCTTCTGGTGACTATGCAGATGAGCTAGAGGGGGAGATGGCAGCTAACTCAGATGAAGGCATTATGCCACTAGCCGATACTACTCCAACCGTTTCTTTATCAATCGGAGGACAAGGGCAGAGCGAGGTAGTAGACGCAGGAGTAGGTAAAACTGCTTATAGAAGTCATACGGTCTCGGTAGTCTTGAGTGGAGTAGAAGAGTATTTCTTAAGGATAAATGGTGATAGTGATCTAGCAGCACCAGCAGGCGGTACGGCTCTAACTGGTACTGGTACTACTGGAGTAGCTGGAGAAAGTATCCCGGCTGGGCAATGGGGCTATGGCTGGGACTATACTGGCAATACTACACAAGAGAATCTATTATACAAGACTGTGCCAAGCGCTAATACTAACCTAGCTGGGCCATCATTATCAAATAATGCCACGAGCTTTAATGGTAGATTAGCTTTTGCTGCAAAATTCCCAGCTAATGCTACACTGGGTAATTATACTAGTAATGTAAACCTGACCTTAATTGCTACACCAAAAGCTAATACTGGTCTCAGCTATTGGAGGAATGCGAGTGGCACTACGACAGCGTATTCTGCGGGGACTGGTACGATGCAAGGGATTAGTAATGGGTTCTGTAGGAATAATAGCAACATCAGTACTGGTTGGACGGTAGACCTAGTAGATAACCGCGACGATACTACCTACACCATAGTAAAGCTGGGAGATAAATGTTGGATGGGGCAGAACCTAAGTCTGACTGGACCAAAGACTCTAGCTCCGGGTGACACTGATTTACCAGCGGGTATGACTTGGGATTTACCAGCAAGTGTTGGCTCAGGTGGAACTAATACTAATAATGTCAATACGAGTAATACCTGGGATACAAGTAACAGCAATGTGGTTCAGGTTAGAACTGGGAGTGATAGCGGAGATAATAAGCTGGACAGCTGGCTGAAGGGATATGGTAACTACTATTCTTGGCCAGCAGCCACAGCAGGAACTGGAACTACATCAGTTACTAGTGCTGACGCTTCTGCGAGCATTTGTCCGAAGGGATGGAAACTACCATCAAGCTCTGGTACAGATTCTTATTCTACCTTGACCGGTACGAAGAGTGGTTGGACAACAGCAACTTTTAATGGTAATTCTGGCGTATATGGTTACTACTTTGGATCGACAGCTACCAATATTTACAAAGGCGCTAACTTCTGGCCAGCCGCCGGCTACGTCTACCAGACTAGTGGCGCACTCGACAATGCAGGCTCCCACGGGCTCTATTGGTCGCGTAGAGCCTACTCCGATAATAGCGACGCCTACCGCCTGAGCTTCACTAGCTCCAGTGTGAACCCCACGAACTACAACGGTCGCTACCGCGGTTTCTCTGTGCGGTGCGTCGCCACATACTAATCAGACACAACATGGCTGGTCTAATATAATTAATATAGACCACAATCACTAAACTGCCGTATTACAAAGCGGGCAAAAATAGCCAAAATTGTCCGCTTTTGCAAAAGTCCGCCCCCAAGCGAATGACAGAAGGGGTAAAAATTGTCCGGTTTATACCCATACCCATCAGACGGGGCATGCAAAGAATACAAAAAAATATCACTAACAAGGCAACGGCTCTTGAAGTCTTAATTCGGTCCTACTGTACTTTGACGCAGTTCTCGCCGAGGAGCTCGCCGAGAGGTTTAGTGAGCTCGTCAGTAACGTCGACGCGGAAAGGTAGGCGGATCGGGCGTTTGCCAGATTTGTCTTTGAGGACGAGGATAATCTCTTGAACGCCAGGATTCTGCTGACAGAGGTGACGGATCTCCGAGAGTGAGTCGACATCGTTCGGGTTCTCAATTAGGACATACAATTTCTCTTTGCGCGGGTCGCGCGGCGGAGTGATAATGCGGCGCGGAGCCTCCTCGGTAGCCGTAGATTCCCCGCTGTCCTGATTCACACTATGACCGCCGCCACGACGGAAACTTCCGCCTTCACCCACGGAAGTAGCGCGGCTGCGGCTACGACGAACTGGTTTCGGAGCGTCTTTCGGGAGGGGGAGTTTCTCGCCGGTGGATTGATAAGTCTCGAGGATCTGATCCGGGATGATTTCGACCGAATCGGCGATAATCTTCACATCTGAGGAGATGTTGCCGTCCTTGTCTTTCGCATTGATGCGGCCAGAGACTTTGACGACATTATCTTGCTCGAGCTTGGCGCCGATTTCTTCGTACAAGCTGGGGAAGATAATTACTTCCTGCTCGGTGGTCTTATTCTCGAGCTTGACGAAAGCCATGCGAGTGTTACTCTTCGTGATAATCGTGCGGACGGCACTAATGATGCCGCCGATGACGACAGCTTTGCCATCATTCTCGGCCGTGATGAGATCATAGGGATGGGTCTGCTCTTCGAAATAGACTTCGTAGCGGT
Source organism: uncultured Candidatus Saccharibacteria bacterium (assembly GCA_964406525.1). Classification (GTDB taxonomy): domain Bacteria; phylum Patescibacteriota; class Saccharimonadia; order Saccharimonadales; family Saccharimonadaceae; genus Nanosyncoccus. Next base: position 23,294 of record CAYOSC010000009.1, read on the forward strand.
CGAGCGGGTGCGAGGAGATATAGAGACCCATGAGGTCACGCTCCCAGAGGAGTTTCTCTTTCTCGGGGACTTGGGCGGGTGATTTCTTAATCTCTGGCTCAGGAATGACGCCAGCATCGCCCATAGCACCAAAGAGGTCAGTCTGGCCGCTAGCGGCGTCTTTTTGGCGTTTGGCACCGTAGGCCTGAATCTGCTCGAGGTTAAAGAGTAGGTCACTACGCTCGCCGAAACGGTCGAAGGCGCCGGTCTTGATCGCGGCTTCCCAAGATTTCTTATTAAACTTCGCGGAATTGACACGCGCCGCGAAGTCACAAACGCTCTTGAAGGGACCATTCTTGTCACGCTCTGGGATGACGAATTCCTCGACCAAAGCTTTGCCCATCGATTTAATGCCGGAGAGCCCGAAGCGAATCGTGCCTTCGCCGCCGACGATGCCGAAATCGCCGTAAGATTCGTTAATATCTGGACCGAGCACCTTCAGCCCCATACGCTTACACTCGGTAATCTCGATCGCGAGCCGGTCAGTCCAGCGCATATCGGAGGTCATCAGGGCGGCCATGAAAGCATCGGGATAGTGCGCCTTGAGATAGGCGGTCCAGTATGCCACGAGACCATAGCAAGCGGCGTGGGACTTGTTGAAGCAATAGTTCGCGAAGTCGAGCAGCTCCACCCAGAATTCTTCGGCAATTTCCTTGGTAGCGCCGCCAACCTTGATAGCGCCTTCGATGAACTCTGGCTTCACCTTGTTCATGAGATCAATTTTCTTCTTACCGACGGCCTTGCGCAAAGTATCAGCCTGACCACCGGTAAAGCCACACCACTCGCGCGAGATCTGCATGAACTGCTCCTGGTAAATCATAATGCCATAAGTGTCTTTGAGCGAGTTCTCGAGACCGGGATGGAGATAAGTAATTGGCTCCTCACCGTGCTTGCGGCGAATGAATTGATCGATGAACTGCATCGGGCCAGGGCGATAGAGCGCCACCATAGCGATGATGTCCTCGAAGCGGTTCGCCTTGAGGTCTTTGAGATAGCGCTTCATACCGGCAGATTCCAGCTGGAAGACGCCAGTAGTCTCAGCACGCTGCAGGAGTTCGTAAGTCTTCGGATCGTCGAGTGGGAGATGCACTAGGTCGACATCATCATGATACACCTTGCGAATCATACGTAGAGCATTATTAATCACAGACAAGTTCGAGAGGCCGAGGAAGTCCATTTTGAGTAAGCCCATCTCTTCGATCTGGCCCATCGGGAACTGTGCAGCGATTGGCCCCTTAGCGGAAACTTCGAGCGGGACAATTTTTTCTAACTCATCGGGAGCGATAATGACACCACAAGCGTGGACGCCGTGGTTACGGATCGTACCCTCGAGACGGCTAGCGAAATCGAGCACTTCCTTAGAGATCGGGTTAGTCTGATATTCTTGACGCAACTCCGGGACGTCGCGAATCGCATCTTCGAGATGGACATGGTGTCCCTGCACAGGATCTGGCACCATCTTAGCCAGCCGGTCCGCATCAGCATACGGCACTTCGAGCACGCGAGCGACATCGCGTACGGCGTTTTTGGCCATCATTTTACCAAAGGTAGCGATGTTGGACACACGGCCCTTGCCATATTTTTGCGAACAGTACTCGATCACTTCGTCGCGGCGGGTATCCTGGATGTCGGTGTCAATATCTGGCATCGAGATACGGTCAGGGTTCAAGAAGCGCTCGAAAAGCAGATCGTACTTCAGCGGATCAAGCTCGGTGATACGCAAAGCATAGGCGAGAATCGAACCAGCGGCCGAGCCACGCCCCGGGCCGAAGACGATACGTTGCGACTTGCCCCAGTTGATGAAGTCTTGGACGATTAAGAAATAGCCGTTGTAACCCATCTTGTCGACCACACCGAGCTCGTAATCAATACGGGGGAGGATTTTCATCTTTTCAGCAGCACGTTCAGGAGTGTTATCTTGCTCCTCGAGCATCTTGCGACATTCTTCCACAGAGAGTGGGAGCGTATCCTCAAGCTTATAGCCACAATAGCGGTAGACGAGACCCTGGAAGACTAGCTTATCGAGGTAAGATTTATCGGTCTCGCCCTCGGGAACGGGAAACTTCGGAATCAAAATACGGCCGAGCTGCAGATCGACGTCACAACGATCGGCAATGCGGCGCGTGTTGCGGACAGCTTCGGGGTTGGTCTTGCCCCAGCGGTCGATAATCTCTTGCGGCGGGATGACGTGCAGCTCGAAGTCTTTGAGTGACATGCGGTTCGGGTTTGAGAGGTTAGAAGCAGTGCCGACACAGAGCAAAACTTCATGGGCATCTTGGTCTTCGTGTTTCAAATAATGCGCATCACAAGTAACGACGAGTGGAATGCCGGTTTCTTCGGAAAACTTCGTCAGTTGCTGGTTGACTTTGTTCTGCTCATCCCAGTGAGTCGGCGAATCAGGGTGACCGTGATCTTGCATCTCGAGGTAAAAACGATCGCCATAGACGCCATGGTACCAGTCAATCAGCTCACGCGCGCGCTTCAGATCATCCGCACGAATCGCCTCAGAAATCTCCGAACCAGCGCAGCCAGATAGACAGATGACGCCGTCGGCATATTTCTCCATACACTCATGGTCAATGCGCGGCTTGTAATAACGGCCACGAATCTCAGCCTGCGACATCATGTGGCACAGGTTCTCAAAACCCTGGTTATTCATAGCGAGGAGCGTAATATGGAAACGCTGTTTATCATGAGCGGGGTCGTGGTCTTCCATTTTGCGGGCCGCCACGTAAGCTTCCAGACCCAGAATCGGTTTAATCCCGGCGTCGTTACAAGTCTTGTAGAGTTCTACGAGGCCACTCATGGTGCCGTGATCTGTCACGGCGACGGCTTCCATACCCAAGTCCTTAACGAAGCTCACTAGCTCAGGGATCTTCGTGAGTCCATCTAGCAGAGAATAGTGAGTGTGATTATGCAGATGCACGAAATCGCTGACTTTGAGCGGTTCGTCGCCTTTGGTTACCTCGGTCATGCTATTATTATAGCACACGAGGGGAGGATTTTGAGGAAAAGGTTGGCCTTCTTCTGCGTCATAGTAGCAAAAATCCTCCTTCAGCCCGAAAGAGGATTTTTATTCTAGCTATTTGCTCTTGGCTTTCTTAGTATTCTGTTCTTCTTGGGTCGCTGCGGTAATCGCTTCGTCGACGGCTGCACGAGCAGCCTCCTCTGCAGCATCTTCGGCGGCGTATTTGCGCTCTTGTTTCTCGATTACACGATTAGCAAACGTCTTCACGATGCCACCGACTGACGTCATACCTTTAACATTGTCGACAATGTCATCAGCTTTGGTTGCGATGTTTTGTCCGGTCTCGACGATCTTCTTCGCTTCCTCGGTCAAGGCGATGAGTTTAATGGCGAGCACAATACCGGCGATTAAGAAAATCAGCAGAGCGCACGAGAGCATCACCACCAAGATCCATTCAACTGTAGTCATATTACCTCCGTATATATTATATGTGTTTTATTCAGCGACAGCCTGGCGCACCTCGGCAGCGTAATCTTCGCATTCGAGGACGTATTTGAGATGAGCGAGGAAGTAATTCTTCGGGTCGCCCGTGGTCATCCAGGTACCGCTAGTGGCCTTGGCGAAGACGCGCCCGGTCGGAATCAAGCTAGCGATCGCATCGGCGGTCCAGAGCTCGTGGTCGAGACCTGTATTCTTAGGTTGGAGATAGGCGAAAACTTCTGGCGTCAAGAGGTAGCGACCGTAAGAAGCGAGGTCAGAGGGGGCTTCCTCTGGCTTCGGTTTCTCGATCATGCCCTCGACGCGCATGCTACCATCGTCACTGAGCGAGACGGAAGCGTACTTCTTGATTTCCTCATGAGGAACTTGCTGAGCGGCGATGATAGCAGCCGCATCTGGATGCTCCTTATGGGCTTCGATTAATTCCCTAGTTGCTGGCGTGCCAAAGACGACATCGTCAGAATAAATTGCAATGAAAGCTTCGTCATCTTGGATGAATTTACACGCGGAAGCGATCGGCGAGCCATTACCATAAGGCAGCGCCGGATCCTGCTCAATGATGGTGATCTTTGGCAGATCGAGAACTTTTTGAACTGCTTCGTAGCGATCATCTTTGCCTTGGCTATGGAGCTGCTTCTTAATCTTAATGACGGCGTTATGGAAATAATCTTCGTAAACTGGCTTGCCCTCAGGAGTAGCGACGATGATAATTTCTTTAATTCCGGACTCGGCGCATTCTTCGACGACGAGCTGCATGATAGGCTTGGCGCCGATCGGCAGCATAGCCTTTGGAACAGTCTTAGTAATAGGAAGGTAGCGGCTAGCGAAACCAGCATCGGTGATGATAGCCTTGGTTGGTGTACGATAATTCATAAAGTCTCCTTAAAGCTTAATTCATTATACCACATATTAGCAAGATAGGATATACGCAACTACGAGAAGAGTGCGGGGTTTCCGACCCGCACTCCTACGATGCTGAGATTATTTCTTGCCAGTTTTCTTCTTGCGTGCTTCTTTAGCGGCATCAGAGCGTGCCTCACGATCTTCGATGCGCTGCTCGCGGTTATGAATACCGTAGATAAGACTAGAGACGCCGAGAATCATCATATAAGCACCAAAGAAGCGGATGAAGTCGACGTTGGCCAGGTGACCAGAATTGAAAATCACGAAGCCGAAGACGATGCCACAAATCCCACAAAGTACCCAAATGAAGCGATCGGTCGGGTCAACGGTGGTACGGAACCCGATCACGATCTCGAAAATACCGCGGATTGCCGTGTAGGCAGCGATGAGCGATAAGTGCCAAACCATGCCCTCATTCATTACGAAGAGTAAAGTGAGACCGATACCGGCGTCAAACAACGCTACGAGTGTAGAGACAAGCCAGCCCTGGCGCTGACGACTACGATGTAGCGAATTCGCAAACTCGACAATCGCGAGAGCTAGCAAAAGAATACCGATGACCGGCATTAGACTGGTGGATGACTCGCCCGATGTAAACAAGGTAAGACAACCAAAGAACAAAGCGATAGCACCCTGGAAGATAAACACCAGCCAGTGACTATCAATATATTTACGCTTAATATGCGCCATAAAAATCCTCCTACTTTGTACTATTGTAGCATGTTTTTAATAAAAATAAGTGGTTTTGTGAAATGCACTAAACTTGTTTACTGAGTTTCTAAGCATCATTAGACACCAAGAGGATGCAGCCGATGCACCTAAACGTGGCGAATTTTCTTGCGGAGAGTCTCGACACCGAGATTGAGCAAGTATGGAACTTTTTTCAAGACCAGATCATGTGCTGAGATATATTTAAGTTCTTCGACGCCAAAACCACGTTTGAAACACGAGACGCCGTAGAAGCGATGATGGATATCGGTCTCTTCGACGATGCCCCAGAAGTTGTAGCGCTTGATTCCCCGCTTGCGGGCGTCACGCATCGCTTCCATGTGTAGAAGCGGTGCGCCAGAATATTTCGTGCCTAGTTCGGAGGAAACGCCATAGTGGTAGGATGCTTCGTTACCATAGAAAATCATGAAATTCTGAGCTAAGATCTCACCCTCATACTTCGCAGTATAGAGGACGGCCTCGCCATGCTTAGCAAAAGCAGCGAATTGCTTGGTGAGGAAATCTTCGGAAAAGGCGACGAAGCGATGCCGGCCGGCGGTTTGTAACTCAATTTGATAAAACTCATGGATGTCGGCCGGGTCGGTACTTTTCTCGATGGTGATATGATTTTTCTCAGCTTTGCGCAGGGCACGGCGTAGGCGCTGACGCATGTTTTTCATGATTTCATCTTCGCTATTTTCGAGATTGAGGATCCCAGCGAACTCGACCGACAAATACATCGGAGCACGGCGCAAACCTAGCTCCTGCATGAGTTCGAGTCCAGCTGGAGACAGTTCACGCTGCGGACGCACCCGGACGAAGACGCATTGATGTTGCTTGCCTTCGCTAGCCATATCCTGAAACAGTGCATCAACCACTTCGCGATCTCGCCAGTCTAGGATCGGTCCACCCGCAATTGCGAGATAGCGGCCACGCTTCGCATCCTCAATCACGCCAGCATATGAGCCGACAATCTGACCGTCTTTTTTAGCTAGGCGCCGAACGACTTGGTTGCCGCGACTTTTGTAAAACTCATAAAAATCCCAAGATTGCAAGAAGTTTGCTTCGGGATGACTGGTAACAAAATCATCCCACTCCTGGCGGTTTTCAGCGTTGACGATTTCTAAATTCATAATTTCCTCCTTTTGCGACGGATAGTTTCGACGAGCAGATTGAACTGGTAGCGCAGCGGTTTGATGACGAGGTCTTGAGCAGGGACAAACTCGACGACTTCGCCACCAAAGCCTTTCTTAAAAGTTGTCACACCGGCGTAGCGATGTTGCGGCTGATCGGGCGGGGCGATACCCCAGAGATTATAGCGTTCGACACCGAGAGCCTTGAGATCCTGAATAGCTTGCCACTGCAGAGCGTAGGCGCCTGGGAGTTTGTAGTTTAATTCAGTCGAGGCTGCTTCAAAGTATTCAGCTTCCGTGCCATCGATCAGAATGAGACCATAGGCAACTGGTTCACCGTCAGCAGTTTTAGTACAATAGAGGCGCGCATTCTTACCGAAGGCTTCCCGCTCGGCCAGTAACATTTGCGAATTCGGCGGGACGAAATGTTGGCGCTCGGCGGTAGCGACTTGAACTTGATGAAACTCATGAAAGATGTCTTCGCTATTGCTCCAGGTAGTCTGCAGCCCGAGCTTCACTGCACGCCGTACTTCATAGCGGGTCTGACGACGCATATCCTTGAGTAGATCATCCAGCGACTTCTTGAGGTCGAGAATGACGGTGTGCTCGGCGTGGAGATGCATGGGAGCTTTGCGAAGCTGGAGGCCGTCAAGCAGATCTAGCTGACTAGATTTCAGCTGGGGGCGGAGCCGGACAAAGACGCAGCCTTCGCGCTCGGCGACGGCGCGAATTGTCGAGAAAACCAGTTGCTTCGCTTCAGTATTGTTCCAATCCAACAAAGGACCGCCGGGAATTTCGAGATAGCGGCCACGTTTGGCGTTTTTGACAATCATTTGACACCAGTAGTTTGCTGATGGATCAGTATCATCATGATGGTATTCGAGGATGACTTTGTGCCCGACCAGCTCATTGACCTTGCCCCAGGCAGGCGACTGCAAAAAGTTGGCTTCGGGATGCTCGGCGAGAGTCTGCTGCCAGAGTGAGGCTAGGTCGGAGGTTTGCATAGATTGGGTCATTTGATTTCGTACTCCTTGATAATTTCATAGGCTTTGGTGAGGTCAGCGGTCGGATACCAAGTAGGAAAATTAATAATTTCTTGGGAAAGTTTCACGGTCTCCGGGCACTCACTATCTGGGAAGTCAGCCTCCTCGGCGTAACGCGCCGGCGAAACCGGCGTATCGTACCAAATTTCGTTGAAGTAATAGCCGTTTTGCTGCAGCTTGGCTAAGACTTTGCCACGATCATGCACGAGTTTGTATTCGCGCAGGGGGGTAGTTGGCAACTGGGCGAGTTGGTTGAGAGCGAGATAGGCCTGCCAATGAGTCAGACGGCGATTCAAGTCTAGCTCGGCGTCAGCTGAGCGCTGGACCCAGCCGATCTTGACTAGGGCGCCCATGAAAATTTGTCCGATTTTGATCCGCCACAGACCGCGCGAAATCGCGCCGAAAAGCGGATACCAACGGTCACGCAAGCGGTCGGTGAGCTTCGGCTGCTGAGTGGGTTGAGGAATGGTTTGATGCCCGCGCAAAACCACAGCGCCACCCGAGATCGTATCAATCGCCTTGCCTTTACCAAAAGAGAGGGCTGCGGCAGCGCCGACCGTGCCAATCTCGCGTCTATCCGCGTAGAACCGACCGGCACAGTGCGCTAAATCTTCTACCAGTACTGCATCGTACTGAGAAGCGAGCTCCTCGAGAGCGGAAATATTCCAAGAAATGCCTAGGGTGTTTTGGACTAGGATTATAATTCTATTGTAGCACACATTGTCTTTTTTGTCAATAGAAGTGCTGGTGGGCTTTTGCTTCGCCTCTGCCCCTTCTCGGGTCGCGCCCTCAGAGCTGATATGGTTTTGCGACAATTCCGCCAGCTTGGCAGCAAGTTTAGTGTAATCATATTCGAGGGCGCCGGGCTGGAGATCAACAAAAACCGGTGTACAGCCCGCAGCTCTGACTGCGCGGACGACGGCGATACAAGTCAACCCAGGGATGATGACGGCAGTTTTACCCTCTGGTGCTAGGGATTGAAACGCAGCGGCGAGTGCCGAGCGGCCCGTATGGTAGAGCGCGACATTTTCCAAGCAAACACCATAGCGTTCGGCTAGTTTCGTGCGCAAGGTGAGCGAGTCGCGCTGAGTACCGCAGGCGAAAAGGTGTCGCCAAACTTGGCCTGCTGTATAATTAGAAGCCTGTCCGAGAGAAATCATAGCTACTTAGCTTTCGTCTTAGACTGGCTGGCAACCTTAGCAGATTTCTTACGAGCCTTATTAATCTGTTTGGCTTGACGTTTGCGTTTGGCAGTACGCTTCATTTTCTCGATTCGGCCGACTTTTGGAACGGTTGAGCTACTAATGACAGCGCGTTGACGCGGTAAATCAAGATTGGCTTTTTCATATTCGACACCTTGCAGATTCGCAACAATACCATCTTTTTGAGATTTCTTATGCGCCGGCACGGCGAGAGCGGCAGACATTTTCGTAGTATCGGTAGCGCTAGGGCCAGCGGCTTTTTTGAAAGCCATGGAAGCAGAGATATCTGCAGTGCTCGGTACGACTGGCTCAGCAGCCTTCTTGAGCGCCATCGAAGCCGAGACCTCAGAGGTCTGCGTCACGTCATGAGGCTTAGCGACGGGGGCTTGAGGCGGTTTCTTATAAGCGCGCAAGATAGCTTTGGCTAGCTCGGCGGGGTGAGAGATATACGGAGCGTGCGTCCAGCCCTGATGGACGTCGAGGGTACTGCCCGTGATGCGCGCGTGCATAATTTCGGCTTGCTGGAGTGGCGTCACTGTATCGGCAGCGCCCCAAATGATCGAAGTAGGCGTAGCGACCTTTGTAAGATCGAGTTTCTTATCGCTCTCGAGCATGTTGGAGAGGGTTTGCTTCATATTCTCGGGAGCGTGGGCATAGTCCGAAGCACCGGTGAGTTTGTGCCAAACCTTCGCTAGGCCAGGAATACGCTTCAGAAAGCCAAGCTTCTTAGAAACGGTTTTAATTACATCGCGTTTACTGGAAGTTTCATAGACTCCGGCAGCGTCTAATAATATCAAATGACTTAGTTTAGTAGGCTTCTCGCTACAGAGGTTGAGCAAGATCCGGCCGCCGTTGCTGTGACCGAGCGCGACCGCGCCGTCCGGGACGTGACGATCCGCCCATTTGACGTATTCATCAATGGTCCAGACTTTTTTCGATGGAGAAGTAAGTCCCGGGACGTGGAGCATTTCGACCTTAATTCCCTGTTTTTCGAGGAGTGCGATAGTGCGTTCCCAGGGCGCGACGGTATAGGTCCAGCCGTGAATAATATATAACACCGGTTTTTTCATTCTAGACCCCATTTCTGTCGACGTTTGACGGCGGCAGCTTCACGCCGCGGTAGCTTAGTGGCGTCTTCTGGATTGGCTAAGAGCTTCTCAATGATCCATTCTAGATATTGACTACCTTTGAAAATAATGGTCTCGTCGCCAGTAATATGGGTTTCGATAAATTTGAGAGCCTTTTTCGGGTCGAGCGTGGTGCGAGTAGTGACGCCGAGTTCCTTGAGGCGGGGGGCGGTGTATTCCTTCGTACGGCGACCGACTAGGATGACCATCTCGGGATTCGCGTCGGCAATCAGATTGGCGAGCTTGTAATGTTCTTCGCTCTCGGTAGAGCCTTGGTCGACGATGTCACCGATTACCAGCCATTTATGCCCGGCATGCAAGACCCGTACCATGTCGAGGATTGACTGCATGCTGATCAGATGAGCATTGTAGCTACTATCGATAATATTAATGCCTTTGATACCCTTGAAATAAGAGCTGCGGCCAGGCGGTACTGCCATATCATGGAAATCGGTCTTTAGCGGGACGCCAAGGTAGCCAACTAAGCCTTGCAACATGGCGAGCTGAATCGCGAGATCGCGCGGCTGCGGCTGAGAAAAATGGAAGGAAGCGTCTTCGAAGACAAAATCGGTGCGGGACGGATAGACGCTATAGCGCTTTAGAGATTTCTTACTGACGGCAATAACTTCCGCCGAAATATGCTCGGTAGCCTCGCGCATCTTCGCAGAATCGGCGTCGATGTAGACACGCTTCGTAGTGTTAGCGGGCAGAGTCGCGAATTCATGCGTAATCGCGTCTTCGAGCGTGGCAAACTCGCCCACGGCGACTTGATGCTCGAACTGAACGACGTGAGAGAGGCCGAGTGAGACCCAGAGAGTGACTTCGGGCTTCAGCCAGGTAGCGAGAAACTCAGTCTCGCGGGGACGTTCACCGTCGATCTCAACGACGTAAAATTCGCCCGAGCGCTTATAATACAGCGCGCGAATGGGCGCCAGCAGGAAGAGCTTAACCCAGCGCAACTTCGAGCCACGGATGCCATCCATACCGAGAATGTCAAAAGCGATGCCGAAGGCCGAGTTCGCATTGTGCGAATAGTGAGCTTTGTCACCCAGCTCAAATTCAATCATATTGAGCATAGTAGTCTTGCCGGCCGAGCCAGTCACAGCGATAATGCGGGGATGCCAGCGACGCAGAGCGAAGTTGGCGAAAAATCGGAAGTAACCTGCTGCTACAAAGTAGAACCTCTTCTTGAATCGCATGGCGAATGTCATGCTTCTATTATAGCATACAAGGTGGGCCGAGATGAGAGTTTAGAGAGTTTTGCGGATTTTAGAGTGAGTTTTCCACATTTTTACCCCTGTTGGGCAGGAGTGTTGTGATTTTTATATTGACTTTTTGGCTAAAGTGTGCTATAATCAAGAGATGAGGGGAGTTCTTTACGAATATGAGCTTCTCAAATCTATTTTGGAGGGATAAAAAATGAGAAAGTCACTCGTGTTTTGCAGGAAGGCCCTGTGGCCAATATCACTTTTTTCGTTTTGTATGATTATGTCCATAATGCCTACCGAGTACGATTCGCGAGAGTGGACGGTCGTGTTGACAATAACTCTTTTCTCCAGTATGGCAAATCTTCCACTGTCACTCTGGGCATGGCGCCGTTTCCGCAGGACATATAAGGAAGTGTACGGCGTTCTGGCACATGATCCGTCACTCATACTATTATTACCTATTTTTGTTGCGGTTGCCGTAGGGCTATTGGGGTTAATACCCGGGCTAACATTTTACGTACAGCTGATAGCGGCGTTCTCGTCGTTCTCTACGTCCGTCTTGGTAGTGTTTATATTGGGGTATACCACATTCCTCAAGATTTTGCATAGGCGAAACAGCCCTAGGCTGCCTGTTCACTCCTACTCTTGGAATGGAAAGACATCTCAAGCGATTAATCCTGTCAACGGTAAGCATCTAACAGTGCTACATATGGAGTAAATATGCAAACTCAGACAGATGATATAAATTTCTCAAAAAGCTCATGGAATTAAAGCGTGCCTGCGGGTGCGCTTTTTCTGGCTCCAGAGAATCGTGACGCTATAAAAAGAGACCCTGAGCATATCTGGATCTCTTTGACGATTTCTTACATCTTAATTTCGGCATCGACGCCAGCTGGGAGCGAGAGATTCTGCAATGAATCGATCGTCTTCGGCGTAGCGTTGGAGATGTCGATGAGACGCTTGTGGACTTTCATCTCGAAAGCTTCACCACCGGTCTTGTAGACGTGTGGGGATTTCACGACGGTGAAAGTGCTGCGCTTGGTCGGCAACGGGACTGGCCCAGAGACGGTAGCGCCGGTACGCACAGCGGTATCTACGATTTGCTTGGCGCTCTGATCAATCACGCGGTGATCATAAGCTTTGAGACGAATGCGGATTTTCAAGCCTTCGTCTTTTTTGGCTTCTGCCATAATGGTTTTGACCTTTCTTGATTTCATAACCTCAGATAGCTTCTAGACGAGCTGTCCATGAGTTTTTGAAATCTGAATTATTTTAATATTGTTTTTATAATAGCACTTCGGGCTGAGATAGTCAATAACGGAGATTAAAAATTGGCGAAATCGACGTTTCTATCCTCCATCCTCAAGTGCAACATGAGCAGAATGGTATTCGTATGGTGTA
>CAYOSC010000010.1:0-33251 GCA_964406525.1 uncultured Candidatus Saccharibacteria bacterium
CGGTCGCCGTTAGCGACTGCCATGCCATGTGCTGCCCGGACTTTCCTCTTGGACTTCCAAGCGGCCGTCTTTCAGACTTATCCATATTGTATCATATTTCTCATCAAAACACAATATCAAAAACCGCAACCGCTATAAGCATCGCCAGGTCACAGTGTCAGAAAACCGCAGTCAATATACAGTACAAGCTCAGACATCGACCCCCCGCCCGGCACACTAGATTAACTCATTCTGCAAACTGATTATCTACCGCCAAATTCGCCTGCATATCCGCTTTCGCATTCTGCTCCCGCGATACATGCACAAAAGCACACGCCTCGAAATTCTTCAACAATTCTTTAATATCATCATGAATCGTCACAATATCACGATTTTTAATCTTATACACCCCGTTCAGCTGATTAATCATCATTAGGTTATCACCCACGAACCGCACCGACTTCAGCCCCAATTCTATCGCTTTTTCACATCCCGTCTTCAATGCATAATATTCCGCCACTCGCGAAGTTGCAAATCCAATGAACTCTCCCCCACTTGCCAACACTTCACCATTCGGCCCCACGATATGATATCCCACACCCGACGGCCCCGGATTCCCCCTACTACAACCGTCCACATAGACCGTCGCACTATTCGCCACCGTCTTATAATGGTTATCAATCCCCTCGTGCCCCTCGATCTCGAGCACCGACAAGCTCGCCTCATCCAGATGATATCCCGCCAGCTCATCCATCTTAATATATTTATACGCCGTGTACCGCTCCTGTGGCGTGATCTTTGCACCCGCCGGCAGCCGTACATTGTATATAATATATAGGTTACTCAGCTGACTCGACCCCTGCGGCGCCAAAAAAGTAATCACATCCTTCAGCTCCACGCGCTCCACCATCTCCATCCCCAGATACTCCTCCAGCATCCGCGTCATCGCCTCTTCCGGCTGTTCGCCAAATTTGATCTTCCCCGTCGGAATCTCCCAAACCGGTGCTCCATCCACACGGCCCTGACTCTTTTTCATAATCAAGACTTCGCGCCCCCTTTGTACCACTCCGACTACCCGAATCCGCTGTTTCACAAATTTTTACCTAAATAAATCATTATTTTAATATTTTATGATCAACCCATTCCCTGGAACAAATTCATCATAAACTACTAAGGCAGAATCCACACTCTGCACACCCCCGTTCCCTTCGCCAAAACGTACTTAAAATTTATCAGATTAGTATCTTCTTCGACTTCAGCGCGTCTTAGGACGAGCGAAGGAGAAAAAATGCCGAGATGAGGAATTTTAAGGGCTCCTGGTGACGATGTTTTCCCTGTAGTACATACAAGGTGGGTAAAATCTTATGCGACATCTCCACAGAGATGAGCCACGAAATCCCTAAACATGATTATTCAGGAAAATCATGCCGCCACCAGGGCTACCTCTATTATATCATACTCTTCCCTATTTATACCATAGTAAAACTCAATAAAGTATCACTATCTAGGCAGCCCCAACGAGCCAGGCAAACATTTTTAACACCCCCTCCACCGCTCCACCCATAATCGCCGACAAAGCTCCCGGAAATATCACCACTAACGCCATCACAATCACAATTCCATACCGCTCCATCTGATCCATCGCATCTCTCACGCCGTCCGGCGCAATCGCATAGACCACCCTCGAGCCATCCAGCGGCGGTATCGGTAGCAAATTAAACACCCCGAAACCCAAGTTCACCATCACGATTTCCATCACAATTAGCCCACCAATCCCCGCCGAATAATACAGGCTCCCTCCCGACATGCCGAGGAGCCCCGTCCAGCTTCCAATCAAAAAACCTAATAGTGCCAATACGAAATTCGTCAACGGCCCCGCAATCGCTACTAGTGCCATTCCCCACGGTCCGTATTTTAATTTGCTCGAATCTACTGGCACCGGTTTCGCCCCACCAAAAATCGGCCCACCCGTGAAGAACATTACCAGCGGAATCAAGAAAGACATTACCGGATCAAGATGTTTGAGCGGATTCAACGTCAAGCGACCATCATCCTTCGCTGTATTATCACCCAGCCAATATGCCACCACTCCATGCGCTAATTCATGCAACACCATTGATAGCAAGATCACTACCAAGATAATCACTAAACGCAAAACACTCTCCCCGCTCATTTGAACCTCCTAGGTTAGTGCAATTACTTCCAGCGCCACTGGCAACGCGTCGAAATTCTTCAGCTTGTACTTCTTCTCTGCTCTCGGCGCAGTTTTCAGTTCCATCACCATACCATCTACATTTCCCATCGCGATCACCACCTTCGGCTCCACCTCTCGCACTGCCCGTACCGACGAAGTACACAACACGTCCGAAACGCCCAGCTCATCCAGCATCGCCGCCTCTTCATTATCACCAATAATCCCGATATGCACATTCCCCACTACCGCTTCGTACGCCGTCTTGCCACTCTTCGTATCTAAACCACGAATCGCCACATCCCCGATCTCAAACTCGCCTGGGCCGACAATCTTCCCCACGTTCAAGTCCGCATCAACCGTCTCGTCCGCCACATTAAATTTAATGCTAGTTTTCTTCGTCGTTAAAATAATTTCATCTGGGTTTTTGCATTCGATTTCAAACATCTTACCTCCTTTTAATACTCCACTACTCCATCTGGATTCACGATTTCTTCTGGATCATACAATTCCGCAATATCCGCATCCTCTAATATGTTCATCACAAATCGATCTTTCACACTCAGTCGGTACAGATAGTCATCTCGCCCCAGGATCACATAATCCAGCGGTTTTCCCTGTTTCTTCTCAATCACTTCCGCCCAGCGCGTCAATTTCTTCGTCTTATCGTCGCCAATAATCAAGAGGTCAATCCCATCCTGCCCCGGCGCCCGGTTAAACAATGCCATTGCTCGTAAATATCTTGACACCGGCTTAATATACTCATCCCAGCTGTTCGACGGCTTGCGCTTAATATCTTGCACCCTCGCCACCGCTGCTGCCTTGTGTGGCGCAAACATCTCTTGAAACGCGTGTGCAAACGGATGCTTCATATTCGCCGCATAATACACTTTATTATCAAACGTCTCATTTCGAATCACTCCGATGCTTTCCAGATTCATTAGTTCCCTGCGCACCGAGTTAATCTGCTCTTCGATCAATCGTGTAATCTCGCGTACATAAAAAGATTTATTTGTATTCGCAAAGAACAATTCCAACAGCTTCGCCCGCGTCTTCGAGCCGAACAATTTTTCAATTGGCGTATTATTTTCTTTGCTCATCCTGTATACATTTTATCACGTAATCCTCGATTTCTGCAAGTGGTAACCAAATAATTTCTTTGTTCCTTTTAAACCACGTTCTTTGTCGCCGCGCCAAGTGCCAATCATCGAACACATTTAATTCTTTCGCTTTTTCCAACGTATACTCACCCTGCAGATACCCCCACGCAAACTGATATATATTACTCTTCATCGCCTGGCTATCCCACCCATATTTCTGTACTAATTTTTTAGTCTCTCCCAGCAGCTCCTGAGTAAACATTTTATCAACCCGCTTCGTGATTCTCTCTCGCAATACCTCTGGTTCAGTTTGCACGCCTATGAGTACAAAATTTGTACTCACCTGCCTACGATCCATTTGCGTGTTCTTCGCCCTCGCAGAAAACTCATAACCATACACCAACGCATCTATGTACAATCCCGTCCCGCCCACTACAATTGGCAGGTTCCCCCGTGTACGAATCTCTTCTATCTTCCGCTCAGCATACGCTTTCCAATCCGCCACCGTAAACCTCTCTCCCGGCTCCACTAGATCCAATCCCCAGTGCGGTATTCCCTGTTGCTCTTCCAAGCTTGGTTTCGCCGTCCCCAGATCCATCCCCCTATAAATCGTCCGCGAATCCGCCGCAATAATCTCCGCGCCTTTCAGACCGCACCATTCCCCGCCCATCAATGCTGCCTTCCGCACAATATCCAGCGCAATGGAAATCGCCACCCCCGTCTTTCCGCTCGCCGTCGGCCCCAAGATTACTATAGTTTTATCGAACTTCTGCACGTTTTTCAATAAACTCTACTAACTCGTCCAGCTTCACTTTTTCTTCCGATTCCCGCAAGCGCACGCTCACTTCGCCCGCCTCCTCATCTTTCGTCCCTACAATGATAACCATCGGAATCTTCAGCGACGTCGTTTTCTTGATCTTCTTCCCCAAGCTGTCATCACTCAAGTCCAGCGTATATCTTAGCTGATTATGCTTAATCGGTTCTTCTAGCTCCACCCCCTTCAGCAAGCCCTCGACTTTGCGCGCATAATCTTCTGCATCGCTACTCACCGTCAAGATTCGTACCTGTTCGGGCGCGCACCACAACGGGAACCACCCCGCCGTATGCTCAATGAACACACTCATAAATCGTTCAATCGATCCGATCAGCGCGCAGTGTACCATAATCGGCGTTTTCTTCGTACCATCCACATCGGTATATTCCAGCCCAAACCGCTTCGGCATCGCATAGTCCAGCTGCACCGTCGCGAGTTGCCATTCACGCCCCAAAGCATCCACCGCCATGAAGTCCATCTTCGGCCCATACATCGCTGCCTCGCCCATCCCCACATAGTACTCCATCTCAAACTTCTTCGCCATGCGCTCAATCGACGTCTGCGCCTTCTCCCACATCTCCTTATCACCGATGTAGCCTTCTCCGTCATCACGGAAGCTCAAGCGCAATTTCAGCTTCATATCCACCCGTCTGTACAAATCTTTTGCACTCTCAATCAGTTCCCCAAACACCCCCTCCACCTGATCTTCCGTACAGAACACATGCGAATCATCTTGCGTAATCGCCCGCACTCGCGACAACCCGCCCAGTTCCCCCTTCCGCTCATCCCGATACACCATCGTCGTTTCGAGATATTTTACTGGCAACTCCTTATAACTCCGCGGTGCACTCGCAAAAATCTGACTATGATGCGGACAGTTCACCGGTTTCAGTGCCAGTTCATCTCCACTTTCCGAACTCACAAACTTTAGCAGCTCCGGAAACTTCTCATAGTGCCCCGAAGTTTTATATAAATCAATATTTGCAATGTGCGGAATACAAACCTTCCGATAGCCGCATCGCACGCGATACCCCTGCGCAAACTCATTCAGCATCTCGCGTAGCACCGTTCCTCTCGGCGTAAACAGCGGCAACCCCGCTCCCACCAAGTCCGACGAACAAAATAGATCCAATTCTTTCCCCAGTTTTCGGTGGTCACGTTTCTTCGCCTCTTCCTGCTGCTCCCGATAAGCTTTTAGCTCATCTTCCGTCTGGAACGCCAATCCATAAATCCGTGTCAGCATCTCACGCTTCTCATCACCCCGCCAATACGCCCCGGCAATCTTATCCAGCTGCCACGCCCCGATTTCGCTCAAATCTTCCACATGCGGCCCCTTGCAAAGATCCACAAACAACACTTCACCCTTCGGATCCACTAAGTCATAAAAACTAATCGTATCCTTCTCTGGCAATTCCTCAATCAATTCCGTCTTGTACTTCTGGCCATTCTCTCGCGCCCATGCCAGCGCTTCTTCACGTGTCGCCTCTCGTCGCACCATCTTACACTTGCGCGCAATAATCCCCCGCATTTTCTTCTCAATTTTCTTCAAATCCGCATCTGATACTTTTTCCCCACCGAAATCCATATCATAGTAGAATCCGTTCTCGATCGCCGGTCCGATCCCAAAAGTTGTTGTCGGATAAAGCTCCTTCACCGCTGCCGCCAAAACATGGCTCAGACTGTGTCGCATCTTCTCTACTTGTTCTTCCATGGCTTTATCCTTTCTCTGATTTCCTCAGTTTACTTCCTCATTATACCATAATTCCCCGTCCCGTTAGCAACTTCTCAATATTTCTCCCCAAAACTCTCAATAACATGTTATAATACTTTCATAAGTTCTACCCTTGTTCTTTAATTTCAGAAAGAAGGTGTTTTTATGTCGCGCAACTTACCTCTTCTCAAGCTCAAAAGTTTGATTCCCAGCACTACCGTCGTTTCTAGTCACGCCTCTACCAAACGTCCTCCTCTGCCCCGCCCTATATGCCCCGCTTCTCCTCTTCTTACTCAACCCTCCGCCACTTCTGGTTTACCCGCCAATTTCGTCGGCCGCATCCAAAATGTCGAAAGCACTATCACTTTCCTTCGCGGTATCTTTATCGGTCGCCATATGGAAATCAGCCTACGTGCACTCGGTTACATGCAACAACATCATGCCGGCCAGACCCGCCGCGACGGTCAGCCCTACATCATCCACCCGCTCTCCATGGTTAGCCACGCCATGTCCATCAACGACCCCAACATCACCGATGAGCTCATTGCCGTCCAGCTCCTCCACGACGTCTGCGAAGACACCGGCGTTCCCATCAATGAACTCCCCTTCCCCAGTATCGTCAAAAACGGCGTCAAATACATGTCGCTCACCCGCTTCGATGATGAGTCCAAGTATAGTCTCAAACGTCGCTATTACAACGAGCTCCTTGAAAGCAAAGAAGCCACCATCGGCAAAGGTTTTGACCGTTACAACAACCTTACCACCATGTCTGCCACCTTTGAAGAAAATAAAATCCGCAAGAACGTTGTTGAAACCGACCTCTTACTTCTCCCCACCCTCAAACGCGCCGAAAACCTCTGGCCGGAAGCCTCCAACCTCCTCCGTCTCCTGCGTATGAGCATCCGCGGCATCAACGATATTTACGCGCTCGCCTACCATGTCCAGCTCACCGACAAACGTTTCGTCAATCCTCCCGACTCCATCGACTATTCTTATCTTCTCACTGACGCCGACTAGCACCAAGCCACCCTTCGGGGTGGCCCTTTATTTATTAACCCTATCAACAAATCACATCTATTAACCGTCATTTCCGCCTGCGAAGCGCGTCTACCGGACAAGATAGTCAAGAAAAAATGCCGAGATGAAAAACTCTATCACGGCGTGGTGGGTCGCAAGGGGCTCGAACCCCTGACCTCCTCGGTGTAAACGAGGCGCTCTAGCCAACTGAGCTAGCGACCCAATACCTACATTATACCACACTTTACTCTCTCCTCAAGAACAAAAGCCATCCAACAACCAAAAACCACAAAAACTCAAAACAAACCAAAAGCCCAGGATTTCTCCCAGGCTTCATCCTCTACAGTAGGCCATCGATCAACTTAGCGACGCTCCTAGTCGTCCTTCCCTGCGCCGCCGCAATCGCCTCCGGCTTCCCATCTGCCATCGCATAGCTCGGGAACTGGCTCAGCATCTCTATATCGTTCAAATCATCTCCGACAACTATGACCTCCTCGCGGTCGCACCGCAAGATTTCGCACATCTTTGTCAACGTTCCTTCCTTACCACTGTCACTCGGGACTACATCCAAGAACCCCGCAAACTTCCCCGACCCCGTCTCTGGTGTCACGTCCGGCTCTGGGTGCAGCAAGACTTTCACTCCCGCCTCCTCTTCTAGTCTCCGCTTGTGTTCCCAGAGTCTCCCAGCATCGTGATACCATAACCGTATCTTCAGCGGCACCTCATATGGCAAGATTTCCGTGCTAAAGAAGTCCATGTAGTAATACACCAGGAGTGCATCACTTCCTACCAGCCACAGCATCTTATCTATTTCCCCATTAGCGAAATAGCCAAACAGCTTCAGGCTCCCGTATCGGTCAAACACCGCCCCGCCGTTATCCGTGATCAAAAAGTCCACCTTGCCCTTCCAATCCGGAAAAACCTCCTCTAGCCGTGACAAATTCCTCCCCGTCACGACCACAAACATATTGCCGCTATCCTGCCACCGCTGGCTCGCCGCCAGATTTTCCGCGAACGCGCCGTTCTGTCGATAAAATGTCCCGTCAAAATCGCAAACCAATAGCTTACCTCGCTTCTGATCTGTGATCCTATTCATATCACATTCCACCAGCATAGCCTACCTCCTTTAATGTACTTGCCTTCCGACACCTATTTCCCCTGATTGTATCACATCAGATCGAAATTATCACCTATTTCCGAGTCTTCGACTCCTGAATCTTTGTGCGCCTCGTCCCCTTTTTACTTTGCTCCAGTTTCCGAGTCTTCGCGCGCCGCTTACCATTACTACCTTTCTTTGCTTTCTGTGCTTTCACTTCTCGCACGTACCCCACTATCGACGTCACAAACATCACCAATTCACACAATACTCCAAATGGCGAGTTCACGAATCCATTATATGTCATCCAACAAAACGCCACCGGTATCCCCAGAAACTTATACACTTTTGTACTCTTCTGCCAAATCGAGATTTCGTACAAAACCGTCGCTGCCACCGATAGCAAGCTCAATGGCCCATCATAAGTCATCATCGTCACCACACCAATCCCTAGTAACACCGTCGCCAGCACCAGCGCCCGTCGTATCTTTTCCTGCCGCTCGCGCGCCCTTTGCTCCTTTCGCTTCAAACGCGCCTGTTTCATCTCTTGATGCCGCGGCGATTCCTCCCAAAGGTAGTAAAAATTTGCTATCAGTATAATCACCGACATCGCCATACCAAGATCCGCCCCGAGCAAGATAAAGGCGAAAATTCCACATGTCATCGATGCAATATCAAGTATCACTACCGCCTTGCGCCTCTTCGCCAAATACGACGCCCCCAGCAGCCCGTATTCCACCACCGTCAGAATCTGTGATAATATCCAGCTAAACGTAATTTCCATTTTTATTTCTCAATTTATACATTACCATTATATCACAAGATTCTTACATTGCCGCACAATTCCCCGTCGCAACTCTTTACTTTTTCCGCAAAATCAGGTATAATGGCTCAAAGAGTTATCAAAATATCATTTAACCTTGAGGAAATTTTAATGCCGATTATCAAATCCGCAAAAAAAGCTGCTCGCCAAGCCGTCAAGCGCACTGAGCATAACAAAGAGATCAAGAGCGACATCAAGACCGCTCTCAAAGCTTTCAAAGCCAATCCTACCGCCGAGACCATGTCCAAAGCTCAGTCCGAGTACGACAAAGCCGTCAAGAAAGGCCTGCTCAAAAAGAACACCGCTTCTCGCCGCAAAGCTTCCCTGGCTAAGTTCGCCAAAGCCGCCAAAGCTACTGCTTAATTAATTTATTTGTTCAAATACCTCCCGCCAAACCCGACCGGAGGTATTTTTTGAGTCATCGCATCCACAGAGCTCCCTCTCCGGGCAGTATCAACAACCCAACTTGTAAAGCCTTTACAAGTTCAGCTCATTTCCACCCCAGTTTATATACTGCTAGCTTTCAGTAATAAAACCTTTATTAGATCCCACGGCTCCATCACCGCACTTTTCATCTGCATATCCGTCCTCGCCAGTTCTTTCACCAGCCGCCGCTCTTTTACCCCACCTTTCGTCGCCTCGTATTTCTTTAGCGCCTGCGTCACCAGCAATCCGAAAAACATATACGGATCCTGCTCCAGCTCTATCTTCTCCACCATCTCCACCGCCTTCTTCCCATCTCGCATCGCCGTGTCTAGCACCCCAAACACCAGCTTCGCTTCCGGTTTCTGCAGCTCCGGGAACTCCCTCAGCTCTACCCCCGCTTCTTTCAGCTTCTTATACCCCGTCGACCGCTTATCAACTTTCATCTCCCAGCAGATTACCTCAAAATCCGTCTCCGCATAATCCCCTAGCTTCTCCCACACCGCCGGATTCTCCGTCACATCCTTCAGTAAAATCCGCCGCTTCTCCGTTCCAAACAGCGACGTCCCCTGAAAAATACTCGGCAGATCCTCCACCCGCAGATTCTCCCCCTCGTGCCCTTCATACCCCTCCCCGAGCAAGCGTTTTACTTCCTTCTCTGCCCCCAGCCGATTTCCCCCATAAAACACCCTCAGCATTATGCGCCCTTACGCACCTGGCAATGAGGACATATATGCGTCCCCCTTCCCGCCACTCTAGTTTTGATAATCATCGTTCCGCACCGCACGCACGGCTTTCCTTCCCTCCGAAACACCTGCGCGAAATTCTCCAGGTAGCTCCCCGTCGATCCATCCGGTTTCACATAGGTTGCCATCGTCGAGCCACCCGAGTCAATCGACGCCATCATCACGCTCCGCGCCCCCTCTAGGATCAATCCTACTTCCTCCTCGGTCAGATCTCCCGCTCGCGTCTCCGGATGCACACTCGCATAAAACAGCGCCTCATCCGCATAGATATTCCCTAGCCCTGCTATCACTTTCTGATCCAGCAACACCGCCTTGATCGGCGCCTTCGCATGCCGCTGACATTTACTGAACAATTCTTTTACATCCATCTCCCACGGCTCTTTCGCCAGCTCCGCGATAAACTTCTCTTGCTCTACTTCCTCTGTCGGTAATACTTTTACAAATCCAAACTTCCTCTGGTCATTAAAATATAGCGTCCCGTCATCGAACACAAAAGTTACTCGAGTCTGCTTATTCGGCAGCTCATCGGTAAAATTTTTACTCGGATGCCCCGCCGCGAAATTATCACCCTCATCTAGCCCCCTCCATATCAGCTGGCCAGTCATCCGCAGATGTATCATCATGGTGTATTTATTATCCAGATCGATTAGCAGCGCCTTCCCCCTCCGCCGGATGTCAATCACAGTCGTGTCGACGACGTTCGCCTCGTCCCCCTGGAACGCTTTTTGCGTCGTCGGGTCTACTTCTACTTGAACAATCTTTTTCTTCACGATCAGTGGCGTTAGTCCACGCCGTATCGTCTCTACCTCTGGTAACTCTGGCATAATACCTCCATTATACCACCATCTTCCCCATTCCCCAACTCCCTCACATCACATAGCTCATACCATATAATATATATGCAGAAAAACCAGTCTTGCCAACACCTCCTTCCTCATTTACAATAATAATGTCTAAACTTTTTATAAATATACAGTTGGTATTTTTCTACTAATACTACTTCTTTCTAAAAACGACATCGCGAGTGTACAGGAAAGAAGTACTTAGTACTATCAACTGTATAAAAGGTTTAGACGCCCTCGCGGTGTCGTTTTTATTTTTGGCATCACGAGATAATCTATTGACCAAAAGGAGGGCTCCATGCTAAAAATACATCAACCTTATATCAAAAGACGGAAAGTTAGAATGACTTTTGCTTTTGCCAGCATCGGAGTACTCCTTTTGGCCTCAGGAATTATTATCGCTGCTCCCGCCACCCACCCTTCTTCTCATGTTTATGCCGCTGGCGACTCCCGTACCATTCATGATATTTCCGATATGCAAGACATGACCCAGCAAATCTGCTCTAATACCGACATTGGCGATACAGAGACTTTAATTGATAATCGCAGTACAAAGATTCCCTACAAGATCATTAAAATGAACGATGGAACATGTTGGATGGCGGAAAACCTCACGCTTAATGCTACTGCAACTGAAGGATTATTATTAACACCAGACAACACCGATATCGCCAGCAACTGGACTCTACCAAAAACGCTTATTGGCTCCGGGGGCACAGTGCCAGGATGGGATAACAGTAAAATCGTTCCATATTCCGCAACACTCAACAATGCTGCTTATGGTACATACTACAATTGGTACAGCGCCACAGCAGAGACAAATACTAGTATAACAGCCAATAATACCATAGCATCTGGCAGTATTTGTCCAAAAAACTGGGCATTACCCTCATATGACGGCGCAGGCTCATTCTACAATATCACCACAGGAATACAAGGATACAAAAGCAACTGGACAGTAATAAACGGAGTAAACGGCTACAAGCTTGGCTATGATTCTGACGACGCATTCTGGCCTGCTGCTGGCAGTGTTGGTAATGGTTTCTTTGGCACCTCAGGAAGTAACGGCTATTACTGGTCTCGTAAAGCTCATCCAAGAAATGGTGAAGCATACTATTTAAGTCTTAGCAGTTCTCAAATTGACCCTCAGGGATCCATAGGTAGATACAACGGCTTATCCGTCCGCTGCGTCATCCTAGGCGGCCTCGACAAAATCGAGAAACCTATCTGGTCAGAGAATGAGAATAGCGACGTCACCGTCACCATGCCTTCCATCATCAGCATTGACGCTACCTCCGGCATGAGTAAAACCGCTGATAACAATACGATTGCTGAGGGCACCGTCACCGCCACCATCTCCAGCAACACCGAGCATGCTATTACTATACACTCTACCCAACCCTCACTCAAAGATCCTAAAGTTACTACCGCAGAAATCTCTCCCGTCTCCTCTTCCAACCCCGTCCAGCCCGGCCATAACGCTTGGGGCTTCTGGGACGGTACCGGCGATGCCAACAATAAATCCTACACTCTTCCCATCACCACCACTCCACAAGACTTATACAATTCTACAGAAACCGTTACGAACAACGAGGGTAACCCCGCCACCAAGCACACCTACTATGTCGGCATCTCCATCTCTCCAGCCTTACCTTCTGGAACTTATGCAACAGATGTGGTTATAACGGCGAGCACAAAATAATATTACAATTCTCCCCAATTCTTCCCCGTCGTCACATCCACTTTTAGCTTCACCGGCAGCTCCGGCGCCACGCCTTCCATCTCTCCCCTTAGCATCTCGCCGATTTCATCAGCCAAGTTTTCGCCACACTCGATGATTAGCGAATCGTGCACCTGCATCACTAGTCTCGCCGTCTCCTCGGTATATTTCTCTTGCAATTTCGCATCTATCCTCAGCATCGCCCGCTTCATTAGGTCCGCTTCCGTCCCCTGGATCGGCATATTCTGCGCCGCCCGCTCCGCCGCCGTTCTCACTAAGAAGTTCGCCGACTGCACGTCTGGTGTCGGTCTCCGCCGGCCAAACAACGTCTCTACATATCCCCGCTTCTGCGCCTGGTCTAGCACTTTTTCTAGATACAGTTTAATCGGTTTCCTCAGCTCGAAATAATTATCAATAAATTGTTTCGCCTCTTCGTAGCTCATATCCGCCGCCGTCGCTAGCCCCCGCACACTCATCCCGTATAGCACCCCGAAGTTTATCACCTTCGCCGCTCGCCGCTGCGTCTTCGTCACCTCTTCCATCGGCACTCCGAAAGCTTCCGCCGCCGTCTTCATATGGATATCTACATCGTTATTGAAATCTGTAATCAGATCTTCATCCCCTGCCAGCGCTGCCGCCAGCCTCAGCTCGAACTGTGAATAGTCCGCGCTTACCAACACCTTCCCCGGCGCCGCAATGAATCCCGTCCGGATCCTCCGCCCCTCTTCCGTTCGCACCGGGATATTCTGTAGATTTGGGCTCGTCGATGATAATCTCCCCGTCGCCGTCACATTCTGATTAAACGTCGTATGCACCCTCCCCGCACCATCCGCCAGCTCTGGCAACGGTATAATATAGGTCGAGAGTAGCTTCGCCACCTCCCGATATTCTCGAATTGCCCCGATTATCTCGTGCTGCCCTTCTAATTTATCTAGCTCTTTCACTCCCGTCGAGTAGCCCCGGCGCGTCTTCTTAATCCCCTTCGTCGGCAAACCCAACTGTTCAAACAGCACCTCTGATAGTTGCGTCGGCGAATTCACATTAAACTCATGTCCGGCCAACTGATAAATTTTGTACTCAATCTTCTGTACCTCTGCCGTGAACTCAATTTTCATCTTCCGAAAATACTCCCGGTCGATCAGCATCCCCACTCTTTCCATCCGATATAACACTGGTATCAGAGGTAAATCGAACTGAACAAATATTGTGTTCAACGTCGGCGACTGCGCAAACTCCGCCCGCTGCCGTGCATACTCCTCATCCTCATTCCCATATTCTATATTCCTCTCTAGTGGATCCAACAAAAACCTTCCCTGGCCCAGGTCCCAAAACTTCGCCCCCGCCAAGACCTTCTCTGCTACCTGATTATTCTTGTGCATCAAATCTTTTACGTTCCAAGATATCAACACCCCATCCTCTGCATAATGCGGAAACTCCAATGTCTGCTGCCCCAGATCCATCAACGCCTTCGCGGCCTTCGCCGCCGCCTTCGCCTTTGGCGTCTTCGCTGCCGCCGTTTTATCAGGCTCACCAATCCCCTTCAAGAACTTCCCCACCAGCGTCCGGAATTCCAGCTGCTTCAGCGCTTCTACGATTCTATCTTTATCAATCACTAGGTCTGGCAATTCCTCCAGCTCCACCGGCGCATCCGTCATAATCTTCGCTAGTCTATACGACATGTATGCGCTATCCTTCCCCTCCTCTAGCTTCTTTCTCACCGTCCCCTTGATATCATCCAGATGCTCATACACCCCATCTAGGCTAGCATACTCGCTCAGCAGCTTCGCCGCCGTCTTCTCTCCAATCCCCGGCACACCAGGAATATTGTCCGAATTATCCCCTTTCAGCGCCTTCAAATCCAAAAACTGCGGCTTCTGTATACCATACTTCGCCTCTACCGCCGCCACGTCTAATTCTTCCAGCTTTGTGAATCCCTTTAGGATTCGGTACATCCTCGTATTCTCATCCACCACTTGCAGCATATCGAGATCCGACGAAACAATGTACGTCTCCCAATCCCCCGCTTCATCCGCCTCTCGCGCCAAAGTCCCGATAATATCATCCGCCTCATACTCCGGCACCTCTACGAACGCCCACCCCAGAGCTTTCACTAGCTCTTCCAGCATCGGTATCTGTGCATAGAAATCATCCCCTGGCTTCACCCGTCCCGCCTTATACTCCGCATAAATCACCCTCCGCTTCGCTACCGAGCTCTTCGAATCCCAGGCTACCACCACCTTCGTCGGTTTCAGTTGCCGCACAATCTCCATCGCGATCGCCGCAAATCCATAAATCCCCCCAGTTGGTCGCCCATCACTTGTCGACAACGCCCCCATCGCGTAATACCCCCGATAAAAGACTGACTTCCCATCTATAATCACCAACCGTTTCATATAACCAGTATATCATTAAATCCCTACTTTTTCTCAAATCCACCCTTAATTAGGTCTTGCTCCATAAATACCTTTTTCGCAGGGGTACGGAGCTACGGCGAGTATTAGCGCACGACACCCGCAACGGTGGGCTAGCGCGACGCGCCCCAAGAAAAAGCGTATTTACGAGACATAGCGCTATTAACTGTGTTATACTGGTTATATGACATTAGATTCTCGAGACGTCAAAATCATCGCCATCGTCGGCATGAGTGGCAGCGGCAAATCCATCGCCGCCAACTATCTCACCGACCTAGGCTACCCCAAAATCCATTTTGGCAACTTAGTCCGCCAAGAAATGACAAAACGCGATATCCCTCTCACTCCCGAGCACGAAAAACATTTCCGCGAAATGATCCGCCAGACCGAAGGCGCCGACTGGGTCGTCCGCCAAGTCATCGCCGAGCTCAGAGATCTCATCTCTGCCGGCCAGAAACACATCATTCTCGACGGCGTCTATTCTTGGACCGAATACAAGCAACTCAAGCACGAATTCCCTGGCGACCTTACTTTTATTGCCATGATCACCTCTAAGCCTTTACGCTACGAGCGCGTCGCCAAACGTTCCGAACATCCCCTCGATAGCACTGCCATCCGCGAACGCGACCGTAGTGAAATCGAGCATCTCGAAAAAGGCGGCCCCATCGCCGCTGCTGATTATTTCGTTTGCAATGACGGCTCACTCGAAGATACTTACGCCCAGCTCAAGACCATTCTTCGCAAAATTGATTTCTAATTTCTGCTCACGATCACTTTCACCGGTCGCACCGCTTTCTTCACCTCAATCTTTTGCACTTTCACTCGGGCAAATTCCCCCTCCGCGTGTATCTCTACCTTGCTCGGCTCCGCAAAAGTCAACACGTCTCTCTCGCTCATTTTCCCCGGCACTTGTTTCCACATACTCACCATCATAAACTTCATCAGCCTCCCGAAGCCCCCTGATCTCTGCACCGAGCTCAAAAATTCTTTCTCCTGCCCATACCATTCGCCCCCTTTCATCACTCTCGCCATCGTCCCCCCATTTAACGCGATATAATCGGTCGTTTTCTCCGGTAAAGTTTCACCGTTCAGCTCTCCCGCCGGCAACACACACTTCTTATGATTCCGAAAATACCACTTCACGAGCTGCCAAATCGAAAAGTTCAGCCCTTTCTTACCCGTTCGGAGTTTCTGACGCACTTTTTCCTCTTCAAAGACTTCCGTGGACTGCGCAAACATCCCTACCGTACAATAGCTCGGCGCATACCGCCACCGTTCGCCATCCAGCCAAACCTCTAACGCATACAGATCCCTTACCGCACCCTGCTCATACTTCTGCAGAATCTCTTGTGCATTCTCCGCTCCCAGCATTCCCGCAATGTCATTAAAATTCCCATATCCCAGCACCCCCACCGTCACCTCTCTTCTCGATTCCAGCACACTATTTATTGCAATCGCCGCCGTACCGTCCCCGCCTGCCACGATCATCAGTGTATCATCCGTCAAGACTTTCGCCAGCTGTTTCACATTCTCATCGAACCCCGTCGGCTTGATCTGATATTTCCCCACCATCCAGCCGGGTAGCCCCCTCAGCACATCCAAAACCTCCGTCTCCACCTTTGCATGATGTGAAGCCCGCGGATTATACACAATCATCAACTTTCTCAGCATATACTATATATTATATAGTAATTTTATCAAAATCTAAAAAACAAATCTGAGAATGAAATCGATGCTATACGAGGCAAAAGTGAGGAACGCAAGCGAACCGTATTATACATACGGAGAGCGCGTACCGGAACTTTTAACGAAGTAGAGCGCGATTTTAACTCAGATTTAGCCCGCCTGGGAGTAGCCATTGTAACAATCCCCACATCACCGCCCACGCTACCAGACCAATCACCACTTCATACAGCCGAGTCTTCGCCTTTGCTACCTGCTGCTCGTTATCTCTTGCCGTCAAGTACATGATCGCCGCAATAATCGTGCCCAGTACCGCCGCTACACCTAGACCATAGACCAAAATATTCAAAACTAGCTTCAAAATCCCCATAATGTCCATATCGTTCGGCAAAATCGTCGTCTCTGGCGGATTATCTGGCTTACTGTCACTGTCCGCATCGCCTTCTGTCTCACCCACCGGCTTACTATCACTACCACTCGTCCCCCCGCCTGCACCCGGATCGGCCACCTCTACTGCCCATACTGGCGCTGTACTCAGCATCGTCACTACCGGTGTCAACATCATCGTTACCGCTACCGCCAACCCAGCCAACTTTTGCAACATTTTCCGCATCTTTCCTCCTATCGTAGATAACCGTGCAGTTTCTTCGTTTGCTTATGCTTCCTTAATTTCGACAATGCCTTCGCCTCAATCTGACGAATCCGTTCCCTCGTCACCGAGAATTCATTCCCCACTTCCTCCAGCGTATGTGGCCTCCCCCCGCCGATCCCAAATCTTAGCCGGATAATCTTCTGCTCCCGCTCCGACAGCGTCGTCAAAATCTCCGCTATCTGCTCTTTCAGAATTTGATTCGCAGTCGCATCCTCTGGCGAATCCCGTTCCGAATCCTCCACAAAATCCCCCAAGACCGACTCTTCATCATCACCATCCCGGCCAACCGAGGCATCCAACGATGCAATGTCTTGCTTAATCCGCATCACATACTCAATCTTCTCGACTTCCATCCCCATCGCTTCCGCAATCTCTTCATTGGTCGGCTCGCGGTTCAGCTCTTGCGTTAATCGTCGCGTCGTTCTGAGCACTTTATTAATCGTCTCCACCATATGTACCGGAATCCGAATCGTCCTCGCCTGATCTGCGATCGCTCGCGTAATCGCCTGGCGAATCCACCACGTCGCGTACGTCGAAAACTTAAATCCTTTATCCGGATCAAATTTCTCTACCGCCCGTAGCAGCCCAGTATTTCCTTCCTGGATCAAATCTAGAAAATCCAACCCGCGCCCACCATAGCGTTTCGCAATCGACACCACGAGGCGCATATTCGCCTCAGCTAATTTATCCTTCGCTTTCTTATCACCTTTTACCGCGCGTTGACCTAGTTCTAGCTCTTCCTCCTGCGACAGCAGCGGAATCTTACCAATCTCGCGCAGATACATCCGCACTGAATCATCAGCAAAAGCGTCTACGTTATCCGCCGTAATCGCTAGTTCCTCATCCGAAAGCTCATCTTCCGTCGCCAGCTCATCCGCATCCGGCTCACCCAGATCAAAAGCATTCTTTCCCTTTAAGATATCTTCTTCGTCACTATTCATCATCTATAATAATACTAAATTTCCCTCACAAAATCAAGCTTTCCCTTCAACTACCTAAAAAGCCCGCCTTTTACAGCGGGCTCTTCCTTATTATTTTTAGAATTTGTGTTTCAGATATAGCTTAGCAATCAAGCCAATGCCGGCCAAACCAGCTACCGCTACCGACACAATCAGCGTCAACGTACCCATATCCAAGGCACCTGATTCGAACAATCCAATGATACCAGTATTCGGTGCATTGACATCATTCTTATCATCTGTTTTGTCGTCTTCATCGCCACCAGGTTTGCTCGTCTCTGGCAACGTATAAGCCCACAAGCCCTTCGTGATTTCTGGATCAATCACCGCCGCAGCTGCCGCCATATCACCATAATACTTAGTCTGCGCCGTAGTCGAATATTTACCGCTAATCAAAGCTGCCGTCAAGTTCGTGCCGCCTTCTGTAATGTCGCGAATGAACGCCATCGAGTCATACAGATTACGGAAGTCATTATAATCTGGGATCTGCTCAGCCGTACTTGCTAGAGCCGCAGCATCCATCGTATCAATATTGCCAACTGTCGGCAAAAGTGTCTTCAAAGTATTACGCACTGTCGTCAGAGCATTATTTGCATCGGCTTCCGGAGTATTCACATCGTTCAGCATCTCGAGGCCTGCAATCACTGGCGCTGCTGCCCGGTAGTCTGCCATACTCTGCTCAGTGTTAATCCGATTGTAGAGCTTCACAATATTCTCTGGCAACGTCCCCGTTACCCGATTGTTAAATGCATTCACCGCATTGTAGCAAGTCTGGATATCCGTTTGCGACATCTTCTGTGCAATTAAATCCGCCGTATATGAGCTACTTCCAGTCTTCTCAATCACAGTATTAATCGCGTTGAACATTCCCGCCCAGAGCGAATAATCCTTCATACCCGTAATATAAGCATTTAACTGAGTTGCCGTCATATCAGTAACTGCTGCAGAGCTATCAATCGCCAGTACCGCATTAGCCGCTGCAGTCACCTGCTCTTCAGTCGCCGCCGCCAAATCTTTCGCCATCGCCGTCTGTGCATTGTAAAGCGTCTGATACTTGCTAAAGTCAGGATCAGCCTTCGCCGCCACAATCGCTTTGTAAAGATCCGTTGACTTCGCTACAGTCTGGGTGCCTTCCGCTTGTGCCGCAATCCCAGCTTCCGTACCTTCCGCCGCAAAAACCGCACTTGGCACTACCATACCCAAGCAAAAAGCCAAAGCCAAGGCCGCTAAAATTTGTGTTTTGTGTTGTTTCATATTTTTATAGCCTTTTAATTATTTATTTTGATAGTTTCTACCTCCATGATATTACTAATGTTTTAACTTGTCAACACTTTTCTTTACGCCGTTCTCCTCAACACCATAATTTTTCGCAAAATTTCTTCATACTCTTGCTCGATTTCTTCCGTACGCTTCTCGTCCGGCATTTGCTCAATCTGCGTTAAGCGCTCATTCAAGACATCCACTTCCTTTTTGTTCATCTCGATTTTGTACCGCATCAAAAGTTCGCTCGCCTCTTTTTCTAATGCCGCCACTTCCCAATCTTGATACTTCGTCTCAAAAATCATCTCTAATTCCGCTAACTTCGTCTCGTCCTCCGGCAAGTCCACCCCCTTCACGCCCGTCACTCCACCATAAATCATGATCGCCTGCAAGTTATCTTTCACGCCCGCCAGCACATCTGAGCTCGCTTCTTTCTCGACCTTCTTCAACCGCTTTGCTGGCGTCTCCACAATCTTCTTCGCTAGTAAATCTTCTACTTCGCAATCCAGTTTTCTCGCCACCATCTTCTCATAATGCTTCCGTTCCACCGCGTCATTCACATACTTCAACAATTTCATCGCCACATCCGAATATTCCCGCTTCCCCGCTCCCGAGTTTAAATCTAGATTTTCCTCATACTTATCCAACAACCAATCTACCGCCGGTCGATAATTTCCCACCGCCTCTTGCCACAACGCCGGGCTCCGTTGGATCAGCTCATCCGGATCCTTCGCTCCATGGTAATCCGAAATCACACTCAGATTAATCCCCAGATCTCCCGCCATCATGATCGCCCGCTCCGTCGCCTTCACCCCCGCCGCATCACCATCGTAAGCCAACCGTACATCCGACGTCAGCCTTGACAAAGCCTTCAGATGATTCTCCGTCATGGCCGTGCCGCTAGTCGCCACCGCCTCGCGCACGCCCGCCTGATGTGAAGAAATCACATCCATATTTCCCTCTACGATCACTACGAAGTTATGCTGCCGAATCGCTTCTTTTGCCTGCGCCAAACCAAAAACAAACCTTCCCTTGTTAAACAGCAGTGTCTCCGGCGTATTCAGATACTTCGGCTCCCCCTGGTCAATAATCCTCGCCGTGAATCCTATCACGCCTACCGTGTCGATGAACGGCACCATCATCCGCCCTCGAAACAAATCCCCGCCAAACCTATTCAGCAGCCCCGCCATTTCCAGCTCGGGCGTCTTGAACCCTCTACTCTGCAAGAACTTCAGTAAAGCCTTCCCCTCTTGCGGCGCATATCCAATTCGGAAATTCTCGAGCGTCCCTTTCACCATCCCCCGTTTTTCCATCGCATACTGCAAGATCCGCTTATTTTTCGACAAACAATATTGATAATACTTACACGCCAGCTCCAGCGCATCCTTCGCTCGCGCTTTCCGTTCCGATACTGCTTTATCCCCCCCATTGTACCGCTTCAATTCCACCCCTGCCTGCGCCGCCAACTTCTCCAGCGCCTCCCGGAAACCAATCCCCTCCACTTCCATCACGAACGCAAAAATATCTCCCCCTTTATTCGCCGAGAAATCATGCCAAATCCCCTTCTCTGGCGACACCATAAAGCTCGGTGTCTTATCGACACCCCAAGGCGAACGCCCCTTCAGCGTCCTTCCCGCGCGTTTCAGCTCCACATACTGACCCACCACATCTTCTACTGGAAGCCGCGCCCGAATTTCCTCCTTCGCCTCATCCATACCTTCATTATAGCACACCTAATTCAGACTATAATTATATCGCAAACCCGCATAAGCATGTTATAATAATCCTATGGACAAGCTCGAGTATCTCAATCAAATCTCCCAGTCTACCTGCACCACCGCGAAGCCTACCGGTTTCGCTGCCTTCCTCGCCAATAATAGCCTCATCCTCAAGATTCTCATCGGCGGGCTTGTCGCCTTCGCCATTCTCGTCGGCGTTGGCACTCTTATTAACAATGGTAATGCTACCTCTGCCGATCTGTCTAAACAACTCTACACCCGTATCGAGAACGTTAATAAGACCATCTCCACTTACAACCGGAATCTCAAATCTTCTCAGCTCCGCTCTATCACTTCTTCCCTTACTGGCACTCTGACTGGCACTGGCGCCCAGCTCAAATCTTACCTCGAGACTACTTACAGCGAAGAAAAAGATCCGCTCGCTCTCCCCGAATATCTCGCCGCTTCCGAAGCTGCCGCCGATACCACCCTCAATGACACCCTTAATACCGCCAAACTCAATGGTCTCCTCGATCGCGTATATGCTCCTCAAGTTCTTCTCCAAGTCAATCTCCTCCTCTCCCTCACCAGCGAACTTGCCGCCCGGGACAAAGACCCCACACTCTACCAAATCCTCAATAGTTTCTACGGCAACCTCACCACCATTCGTCAATCACTCGACAGTTATTCCGACCCTAGCGATTAGCTAAGCTAGCTAGTCTTCGTAAAATACCTTTTTCTCGGGGGGTGCGGAGCTTACGAGCGAGCATGCAGTGCGCGAAGCCCGTAAAACGGGCCTGAGCGACACGTCCCGAGAAAAAGCGTATTTACGAAGACTAACGCTAGATTTATGCTATAATATATAGTATGAATAAATCCAAATCTGACGACAAATCTTTCCATCCGATCAAAAAGATCACCCACAGCAACTTCATCAATGAATTCAAAGAATTTATCAATCGCGGCAGCGTTGTCGATCTCGCTGTCGGTGTCGCCGTCGGTGGTGCTTTCACCGCCATCGTCAAATCCCTAGTCGACGACATCATCATGCCTATCACTAGCCTCCTAGCCGGCGGTCTCGACTTCTCCTCTCTCGCCATCGATATCCCGAATTTCTTCGGTGCTGATACTACCGCCCACATTGCCTATGGCAATTTCATCCAAAACGTTGTCAACTTCTTAATCGTCGCTTTCGCTATTTTTGTCGTGATTAAGCTCATGAACAAACTCAACCGCAAGAAGGATGCCGACGCCAAAGCCGCTCAGGACAAAAAAGACAAAGCCACCCAAGACCAGGCCAAGCCCGCCCAGAAATAACCTTTACGCTTGCTTCAGCTCCGCCGTCAAGTTATAACTCAATCTCACCAAATCCTCCAGCTCGCTCTCTTCTAGCTGTCCACTCGGCACGATCTCGATCCCCCCTCTCCCGAAGTACCTACTCTCCATCACCGACTCATACTGCTCGCGCAATAATTTTACTAACTTCTGATCCGAACGTACTTCTATCGTTTTTGGCCGCACCACCAAAAACACTTTTCCATCTGGCACGCTATAAAATACGTCCTCCCCCTTCTGCTCCCGCGTGAACTCCCCAATTCCGTGAATCGTCTCTACTTCTATCATTTTATTTTCTCAATATAATATTTCAATTCTTCTATACTTCCCCGTATATCATCCAACGCCCTATGGACCTCCGGTTTCGCAAAATGTTCATTCCGCGCCCCCTCGAAATACACCTTCCAGGCGCTCACGTCTAGCATCCGATAATGCAACCTCTTCGCCACTTCCGGCCATTCTCGATCGATAAACTTCCGATCCTGATGTATCGAGTTCCCCGCCAGGATCACTTCCTTTCCGAAGTTCTGCTCGATGAACTCTAGTACCTTCTCCTCTACTTCACTCGCCGGCTTTCCCCGTTCATTCTGCTGCATCAGCGCCTCTCGTGAATCACTATTCTTTTCCCAGAAGTCACCCACCATCCGCTCTTCCATTAATTTCTCCGGCACTTTTACAATCCCCGTCATCTCCGCTAGCGGCTCCAAATCCCAGCCCGTCGCAATCGCCGCCACCTCCAGAATCCGATCCTTCTCCGGATCCAATCCCGTCATCTCTAGATCAATCCATAATAATTTTGCTTTTTTCATACTTCAGTCCCTACATCTCGTCCGGAATTTCTATTCCCAATATATCACCCAAGCCATGCCCCATCACCTTCGCATACGCCTGCACCGTCCGCATTAATTCATTCTCACAAGCACTCCCCGCCACTTTCACATGCTCATAAAATCTCGAGAACTCTTGCGCCAACTCATACAAATAATTACAAACTTTGTACGGCGCCTTTTCCTTCACTGCTTCCCTCAGGACGTCGCGATACTGCACGATCTTCTTATTCAAATCTTTCGTATACTTTTGTTCCTCATCCGTCAATTCACCCTCGCTTTTCTGTCCAGTTCGCTTCCGCAAAATCTTTCGCGCTCGCACTGCCGAGTACAACAAATACACGCCCGAGTTCCCCGTCGTCGACACTGATTCTTTCGGATCAAACACAATGTCTCCGCCCATTTTATACTTCAAAAATGCATATTTAATCGCCGCTAGCACTACTCGCTCATCCGCCTTTTCGCCGCCCAAGATTTCCCGCACGATTTCTATCGTATCCACTGCTTTCAGGAAATTCCCTTTTCGAGACGACATTTTTGTATTGCCAGTCAAGCGCACCATCCCGTGCGTCAAATGCGTCGTTCGCTCCACCAGCTGCGGTGCATACTCCGACACGCTCGCCAGCACCACCTTCATATAATCGCTCTGCTCATTTCCCGTCACCACGATCGACTCATCAAAGTGCCAATCATCCCACTTCGTGAAAATCAGTCCCACATCCTTCGTCTCATAAGTCGGCACCCCTTCACGATTAATAAACACTCGCGTGTGTAGCCCCACCTTCTCGCCATGATAGACAATCGCGCCATCACTCTCTTCGTAAGTCGTCCCGGTATGCGCCTTCACTTCTCGCACGCCTCGCCCCGCCACCGACGACTCCGGATAATACTTATCGAACTTCACCCCGATCCGCTCATAAAACTTCTCAAAATACTGATAGCTCAGCTCTCTGCCTCGCCAATACAACTGCGCTAGCGCACTATCATGTAAATCTTCTTCGTTAATTCGATAAATTTCTTTGTTTAATTTCGTAATCTCCGCTTTCGCCGCCTCATTTTCATCATACGCTCGCGTCCCCTCCACATAGCACCGCGCAATCTCTTCAATCGTCAAATCTTCCAGCACCTTCTCTAAGAATGCTGCTCCTTCAGATTGCTCAGAATGGGTATTATCAACAATCCTACTCGTCCGCAAAACACTATACAGGGTTTTGGCTACATGCAACCCCACATCCCCTCCAAAATTCGCTCTAACCACTTTCGCCCCTGCATACTCGAGCAACCGCGAAATACTATCCCCCACGATCGACGTATACAAATGCCCCACATGCAAAACCTTAAACGGATTCGGATCTGAGAATTCCGCTACCACTTCTTTGCCGGCATAGTCTTCCAATTTCACACTTTCCGTAAACTTCTCCGCAAATTCTCGCACTTGCTCCGCCACATCATCATTACTAACCTTAAAATTCAAAAATCCCGGCGCCGCAATCTCCACCGTCACCGAAGCAATTCTCTCAGAGAACGAATCCTTTAGCACTTCAGCAATCACCATCGGTGGCTTATGCACCATCTTCGCTAACTGCATCGCCACATTCGACGCATAATCCGCCCCCGTACTTTCCGGTGCTGGCGTCACATTTACCGATACTTTTACCGCATACAGCTCTTCTACAATCTTTTCTAACTGTTTCTTTATCTCATCCATAGCTCTACTCTGCGTCAATATTAATGTCTACTGCGCCCACGCCCGACTTAATCTGCACTAGATTCTTACCTTGCCCGTAAATCGCATTATCCTTCTGGCTCTCGCCATTCACCTTCACTGAACCGACACCTTTATCGATCATCAGTTTATAACCCGATTCGCGCCCCACTAAGTCCAGCTCCAGCTTCCCTGCACCCGAGCGCACCTTATTCTCTCCTCTTAGACGCGCTTTCACTTCCGCCCTTCCTGCGCCTAGATCTAGATCTAAGTTGTTCAAATCTCCGTTCTTAATCTCCGTAAACCCTGCTCCACCTTTAATCTTCGCTTCATCTTTCACGTCCAGCTCATCAATCGAAGTCTTCCCCGCTCCCAGTTTCAGATTCAGTTTATCTACGGCTAGCTTCTCAATTTTCAGCGTTCCCGCTCCGGCCGCCATCTCCACCGTATCAAACTTCGCTCCAGCCGGCACATAGATCGCCAAATCCCCATCGCTAAACAAGTTCGATAAGTACAGATGCGACTTTTCTACCACATGTAATGTATTACCGTCCTGCCAGCTCGTAATATGCTCATTGTTAGTTTCCACTCTAACCGTCTTAGCATCTTCCGACTCATACACGTACAGCGTCGTCGCCCCGATATTCACATCTAGATTCAGAATCTTCTTCGTGCCCTCTTCATCCTGCCAGACTGTGCTCATCTCTCCCGGTGTATGCTCGTCTGCCCCCACCAACATCCCTACTAAAGACACTGCTCCCAGCATGCTCGCCACAATCGTCACAATGATCACGCCTGCCAAGCACAACGCAAAGGCTTTTATCAAGACCTGAACTGCTCTCATCTAATCTCCACACCACCGAACACGCAAGTCGCCTCGATATACAGCGTCTTCCCGGCATTTTCAGCTTTCTTGGCTTCGTCGTCTTTTTTATTTTTAGCATTCTTACGCTTATCCGTCACCCCGCCAAAGATTGCCGTCGACGCCACTTCCACTTTTACATCCTCTGGGACATAGATAATAATCCCACCAAACACACTGCTCGTTCGCACAATCGCCTTGTCTTTGATCTTCGCCCGGCGCAGATCCAAATCCGCCCCGCCAAACACCGCATCAATCCTACATCCGCCGAAAGTCTTCTCGTGATAATTAATATTCTGATCCCCAAAAGTCGACCAGTACTCTTCAAATTCTACTTCCTCATCGCCCTCATCGTCATCATCTTTTTTTTCAGACTTCTTCGATTCGGCTACGACTTCCCCCTCTACGACATGACGCGTCTTCCGCCGCTCTTCCGCCTGTTCTGCCCGTGCCTTCCGGATCTTCTCCTGCACCTCGCCATTCGAGCTCCCATGCGCAATCACCACGAAGCCCACGATCACCAGTAGCGCCGGCAATAACAACTTCCACAGCATACTAAACGGCAACAAGCCTAGACAGCTAAGTAGCAAACAAATCCCAATCACCAGCCCCGCCGTCGCTCCGCCTTTATGCTCGTCTGTAAATAGCGCAATCGCACACGGTACGATGATAAACAGCGTCCACCACCCTGGGAAGAAGATATCAATCCGAGCAATCCCCAATGCATTAATCCCCAAAATCACCCCTAGCGCCACCAGGACCAATCCCCACAACCAACTACTCGCTTTCTTCATCAATTTCTCCTTACCCTAAATTATTACTTTTAGTTTATCACATTCTTCCCCTATACACAACTAAAGTCACCCACTTCCTTGCTCATTTTAAGCTCTTCACAAACTCCACAAACAATGGATGCGGCGCCAATGGTCTCGACTTCATCTCCGGATGTGCCTGCGTTCCCACGAAGAATTTAC
This sequence comes from uncultured Candidatus Saccharibacteria bacterium, assembly GCA_964406525.1. Lineage (GTDB taxonomy): Bacteria > Patescibacteriota > Saccharimonadia > Saccharimonadales > Saccharimonadaceae > Nanosyncoccus. Next base: position 26,849 of record CAYOSC010000010.1, read on the forward strand.
ACCCCGGCGCCTCGATAAATTCCACCAGCTTTCCATCCGGCGACGTCCCCGATACCGCGATTCCACCCCTCTCAATCTCCGGCAAGAACTTCTGATTCACCTCATAGCGATGCCGGTGCCGTTCTACTACCTCATCTTTACCATATATATTATATGTCTTCGTCCCCGGTTTCAGCTTCGCCGTATAATTTCCTAATCGCATCGTCCCGCCAGTCTCCTGCTTCCCCTCTTGCCCCTCCATAATATAAATTACGTTATTGCCACCTTTTTCTGTCGCCCCGAACTCTTCCGAATTTGCCGTCCCGAGCCCCGCCCTTCGGGCAGCCGCCACACACGCCATCTGCATCCCGAGACATATCCCCAGGTATGGTTTATCATGTTCAAGCGCATACTCTGCCGCCGCAATCTTCCCCTCTATTCCTCTCGCACCGAACCCTCCCGGCACCAATAGTCCATCCACCTTCGCGAAGTCTTCATTTGTCGCTTCCTCCGCACTCAGCCACTCTATTTCTAAATTCACCTTATTCCATGCTGCCGCCGCTTTCAGCGCCTCCGTGATGCAAATATACGCATCATCATTCCCCACGTACTTAGCCACCAGCCCCACTTTCACCGTCTTCGCCCATTTCTTCCCGCGCAGCTTCGAGAATTCTTTCCATCGCGACATATCCGGTTCTTTCGTCGCCCCCGTGAACTCATCTAGAATCTCAATCACCCCCGATTTCAGCACGTTAAACGGCACATCATACACCGAGTCAATATCCGGCAAATTCAGTACCGCCCGGCTCTCTATCCCCGAGAACGCCGCGATCTTCTCACAAATACTCCTCGGCGCCGGCTTCTCCGTCCTACACACCACCACATCCGGAATAATCCCAAACCCCCGCAGGTCCTTCAACGCATTCTGCGCCGGCTTCGTCTTCAGCTCTTTCGACGTATTAATCCACGGCACATACACCACGTGCACATACAAGCAATTTCTCCGCCCCACCCGGTTTGCAAACAGCCTGATCGCCTCCACGAAGCTCAGCCCCTCGTAATCTCCTACCGTCCCGCCTAGCTCCACGATGTGAATTTCCGACCCCTCGCTCGCCTTCTCGATCTTCTCTTGCACTAGATTCGTAAAATGCGGCACCATCTGCACCGTCTTCCCGTGAAATCCCCCTGCCCGCTCCTTACTAATCAGTTCCTGATACAGTGCCCCTGACAACACCGAAGAAAACTTCGATGTCTCGAAGTCTAAAAATCTCTCATAATGCCCCAGGTCCAGATCCGTTTCCTTCCCGTCCGCCGTCACGAAACATTCCCCGTGCTCCACCGGGTTCAGCAGCCCCGCATCCACATTTAGATACGGATCACACTTCTGCACCGAGACTTTATATCCCTGCGCCTTCAAGATCGCCCCGATCGACGCCGCCGTAATCCCTTTCCCCACTCCCGACAAGACCCCGCCCGTCACGAAGATATACTTACATTTTTTCGTCGCCTTATCGGCAGCCTTTTTCGTCTCTTTTTTATTTTTTACCATTGGGCACCTCCTCTTTTCCCTCAACTTTTATTGCCCACACTTCATTATCTCCATTTTACCATAAAAATCTTCCCCTTCCTACCTTTTTCCGCATTTTTCGCCATTTTCCGCTTAATTAACCTCACCTTTCGCCACCTTAACAGATACCAATCCATTGTGAACTTGTACAGCCTTTACAAGTTCAAAATGCAAGCCCATTCCTCAATCCGCTTATCTTCACTTATTTTCATCAATCTTCACTTATTTTTTATCTACCCCTGTAATATACCTTCCTTTACAATCCGCTTATCTTCACTTATTTTCATCAATCTTCACTTATTTTTTATCTACCCCTGTAATATACCTTCCTTTACAATCCGCTTATCTTCACTTATTTTATGTTAAAAGTATATTTTGCATTTTTATCGCGCTGTTTTTCGCTATTCCTAACTATCACTCCATCCACTATTAAGCCATCCAGATTATTTCTAATCGTCCTGTCACTAGCATCGCTATGCTTAGCCAACTCTCTAATGGTAGCATGCCCATTCATTAATAAATAAGAAATGATTGATTTTTTCGTCAAATTATAACTGCCCATTTTCTCTGTTATGTTCTTTAGGAAATCCGCCGGCAACCGTTTTTCGCTACGATAAGCCGGATTTTCTAGTCTCAGTGTCACTATTGAATCTTCATCTGTATACACGGGCTCAGAAAGCCTAGATTCACTCATCGAACTATAAATACGTTTCACACCTTCATTCAGTTCCCGAACATATCCCATTTCATAAAGAACTCGCCCTATACGCGGATTACGCGAAAACCTCTGTTCTCGTATATTCCATACATTGACTTGCGCTGGCAAGGGACCACTATTACTAATCTCTAATCGATCATCGAAATGCTGAATTCTTATACAATTACCATGCATATTATACGACCTGTGAAACACTGCATTCACCACCCCCTCCAACCAAGCATCCTCCGGATATTCCGCCACTCTTACAAAAGTAGCATTTTCAACATCAAAAACATAAAACTCACCAAAAGACGCTCTCAAGAAATCCCGCGTTTTTCTAATTATAGATGGTATATTCCCACCAATTGTCTCATCCTTTATTACATTAAACCTAACACCGGGCTCCAGCACACTTCCATCATAACGGACATATCGAATATAGGAGGAAGGAATATACTTTTCAGGATCTTTCGCAAATAGCAGAACTGCCGAATTGCAATACCTAACCACTCCCATCCTATCTTTCTTAGCCAGATTTCGGTAGAGTAAAACTTCCGAATTCGTTCCATCAAATTTTATCTTTCTTTTGTATTCTTCTATCAAGCCAAAATCAAAATCTTGTTCGTCAAAATCTTCGACAATCTGATCCTCATAATTTCGTAGATTCTTATCATACCTCAAGTTATCAACCTCTTCAATCGTCAAAGGCCCATAATTCGAATTTCCGACCCTCTTAAACACATTGTTCGAATCTTTTCTCGAATAAATATTTTCGTTATCTTCACGCACATGATACAAAAAGAACCTTTTCCCATCATATTCCGCTTCCTCAAATTTTATTGGAGGAGCCGGCTTAATCAACCTCTGATGCAATGTTCTATATTTTTCTAGCTCTTTCTCTGACATCTCATACACATCTTGAATATCTCCAATATCGGTTACACCATACATCAAGACCCCACCATCAGCATTTAGCATCCCCACCAGCTCATCGGCTATTCCAGAAGGCTTCTTCCCCAGTTCCTTACGCTCCAAATACAAACTCTCCGGATTTCTCGTCACGAACTCTAAGTCAACATTAGAATCATATTTAGAAACAAACCTCTCCATATCCGCATTATATCATACATAAAGCGCTCATCTAAAACTTTCCGTCATTGCATCTTCATTCGCAACAGCAGCAGTACATATCATGATTAAAGCAAGATCCAATTTACAACAAATTTGTAACCATTTTGTTACCTTAATCGCACGACAGCCCTCTCCGCCTGCCTTATAATCTCTACCAGGAGGATTTATGAACAAAGTTTTTGGAAAAATTTTAATCGCCATCGCCGTTGTCGCTGCCCTCGTCGGCGCCATCTTCGGCCTCAACCACCTCGAGAACTACGAGGAATATTTCTACGTCCAGGTCGACAACAGCAAATTATCCGAAGCCCACAGCTCCGAAGAAATGCGCTACCAGTACCAACTCCCCGGCTACAACAGCGAAGGTCAGCAAAAGTCCATCGCCTTCAAGACCACCCGCGAGCTCCGCGACCGCGCCTACCTCAAGGTCCTGCTCAAAGCCACCGGCGTCAACCGCTGGGAAGAAGTCCAGCCCGACGACATCCCGGCAAAAACCCGCACCCAGCTCAACAAGTAGCCTCCCTATCCTAAACGCCTACCTTTATCCCAATTCCTAGCACTCCAAACCGCTCCTGCTTCTCACGCGGATAAAACTCTTCCAGAGTGCGCAGTAGTTCTTCTTTCGTCATCGAACCATCCGCCAAAATCGCAATATCAAAGTCCGCAAACAAATCTTCAAAGGTCGGATAACGCAAAAGCCCAATCACCTCTGCCCTCAGCTTCTCATCAGGAGACTTAGAAAACTCAATAATATCGCCCAAAGCAATCTTTTGCCGCTTTTCATCATAAAGTCTTAGTTCAATACGTTTAGTCCCATGCTTAATATAGTCAAAGAACTTAGGTTGCAAATTCATTTCATATGTTGCCATATCAATAACTCTACTATATTTTCAGCATTTAGTCTAGTTTTCTTTTACATCAATAAACTGTCTAAAATAGATTCATTATGCAGCAGTCGCAATTCTGCTTCATCAGATTATTACAGAGGATTCGTAAAATGTAGGAAACGAGTAAAAACTAGAGCTTGCTCTACGTTTTTCGAGTTGACGCCCATTTTTCTGATTTTTCTTCAGAAAAATCAGCTCCTCCGGAACGCTTGCCCGCACACAACTCCAAAACCCTAATCTTACAGAGGATTCGCTCATCGTAGGAGACGAGCAAAAAGAAAACTTGTTTTCTTTTTCGTCCAGCATGAGGAACGTGAGCGAAAGGATTTATCTCAATAAATCCTTTCCGAACTGACGAATAGCTGATAACGGCACCGCCGTGTTGACGACGCCCGATGTTATAGAATCCTGATTCTTCTTACAAATTTGTTAGAGAGGATCGGAATTGTTGACACAATTCCTTGACCGCAGTCGTAGCGCCTAAAAAGTAAGTAAACTCCCTTTTTGGCTACAGCCACTCCTGCGTTACGAACCTCCGGTTCTCATCCTCTCTTTCCCCAGAAATCTAAAAACAAAATGGAGCTAATTTGCATTCTATCAAGCGAAACGCGTCTTAGGACGAGTGAGCGCAGATAGAACTTGCAAAGTAGCCCATTTTGATTTAAATTTCCTGGCGGAAGCGAGAGGATTCGAACCTCCGGAACGGTTGCCCGCTCACACGCTTTCCAAGCGTGCTCCTTAAACCACTCGGACACACTTCCGTCTACACTTATTATATCACATCCTCCGCTTCTTGAAAACCACCTCAAAATCCGCCCCACCTCAAACGCTCAAAATACGTCGCACTCCAAAACTCAAAAAGCACTTCAGAAAAACGCCGCTTCCCCTCTTCAAAAGGCCGCAGTTTCCTGCAGCCTTTTCGTCGTACTTAGTTTGTTACGCCAGATTCGCGAAATCCATCGGCAATTGGATCAGATTATACCGTTCGAACGGGAATTCAAACGCCCGCGCCGCCAACAGCTTAAACAGCCCTGTCAGCTCCGGACATCCCATCTTCTCGATCCGCGGCAAACTATGATCGTACATCACCTCCGAGATCGGCACTTCCGTCCGATCCCCAGTGAGATAGTCCTTGATCTCCCCGTGCGTCCGCTTATCGACTATCGCCTGCCCACCCGGGTACTTCAGGACGAACTCCTCGTCCCCTTCCCCGCGCGCGATCATACCGATCCCGTTTCTCACGCAATACTGCGCGAAAAACACCAGATCCACCGCATCCATCGTCTTCACGAACTTCGAGAGATACGAATCTTTTGCCTCATAGTCCCTGTGTCTCACCCCGTAGTAGCTATGACAAACCAAGTTCCAGTATTGCCGCTCGATGCTCTTCAGCTCTGCCGCATCCTTCATCGCTCGCGTCACGCCGTCCACATCCGTCGCCGCATCGCCCGTCAGCGCCTCCGCATCGTCATGATGCAGTGCCTCCGACTCCAGCCGCTCCGGCAGGATGTTCCTATCCCGGAGCAAGTCTAAAAACTCCAGATAAATCGGCACGCTCATCTGCGCCACCATGAAAGCATGCTCTGCCACCGACAAACCAATCATCGGCCACACACACTCCGTATAGGGGAACCCGTACCGCGTTTCAATCGCCCGCGGCGTTGTCGTCCGCAGCTTAATTGCATACAGCTCCGCAATCCGGTCCGCCTTCGCCTCGTAGATCCCGTCTGGCAACAAACCTGCATAATTAAGGTCCAATTCTATCACCACCTTCAAATAAGATATTTGAATTATACCACGCTCCCCTACAGTCTTCAACCCCAGCCATAACCTCTCCTCATCCCGCTCTCGCAGCGGGATATTTTTCACCATTCTTTTCCGATAAAACAAGTCTTGCCCAACCGCACTTTTTTCGGTACAATTAAATTGTCTAAACAGTTTATTCATGAAAAGCGATTTCGTTTTTATTGGCAATCGTAGTTGGAAACGACACCGGAAGGTTACAGCTCTTCTACGATTGCAAGATCGCTGAATGAATTGTTTAGACACCCTTGCGGTGTCGTTTTTGTTTAGTTGCGTTGCCAAAAATGATGCCCTTGGTTATATAAATCTAGCACGGTATGACTGCGCTGTGGATTCATG
>CAYOSC010000011.1:0-32554 GCA_964406525.1 uncultured Candidatus Saccharibacteria bacterium
GTCGCGGCGATTATACTGCCCCAAGCGGGAAACTAGCAAGGTGCCAAATTATACGGATAAGCCACCCCAACGGGTGGCTTTTCGTACGCTAAGCGTATTGGTCTGTGGATTACAGAGCTAGTACTGCGCACCAAAAAAGTCAAATTCCCTCACAAAAAGCACCGATCACTTCAATATAAATACATCCCCTGCGGTCATTATCTGCTATAATAGAGATATGGAAGAACTAACCGAAAATATCATTAGTCTTGTCGATCGGCAGGATGTTTGCTTTCTTAGCTTTATTGATGAGAATGGCTTCCCGTCTACGCGCACCATGCTGAACCCTCGGAAGCGCCAAGGTATCAAAGAGTTTTATCTTACGACTAATACCAAATCGAAGAAAGTCCAAGCTCTGCTAGCGAACCCGAAAGCTGGGCTCTACTTCTATGATCGACCGCTCTATCGCGGTATTGCCTTTGCTGGTAACGTCGAAGTTTTATATGATCAAGCGATCAAAGACGAGATCTGGCGCGACATGGATATTATTTTCTACGAGGGCAATACTGATCCGGATTATTGCGTGCTTAAATTCACCGCCGTCTCGGCTCGCTACTATCAAGATTATCATTCTACCGATCTTAAACTCTAAACTGGTCTATGGATAACTTACTTTTATCGATCCTATTTTATCTCGCCGCTTACATCGTAGTGATGATGATTGGCGTTGCCCATACGATTTTTAATATCAAAGTTAAACATTACAAGTCCATGAAAGATAGCCCCGGCATGGGCGAGGCATATGAGAAAACTAAGCCTTTCCACCCGCTATATAATATAGTGATTTTCCCACTTTTTGCTTGGCTCTATTTTCTCACCATTGGTAACCTCACTCTAGAATCTGTCGCGATTACCTCACTGCTATGGGGCACTATTACGCTAGTCATCGATCTGATCGGCTGGGTACTGATTAAACATCCTTGGTCGCTGAGTTTTAAAGAATTCTATCTCGACTATCAGCCCTGGATTACGCTCACCTATTTAATCATCTACCTTAGCCCCTTCCTAACTTATGGTCTGATGCAGATATGACGGCTATCAACGTATTAATTAAAATATTTCAGGAGTAACAAAATGGCCACTAGCAAAGATTACTGTAACTTTATTCTCGCACAATTAGACTTATTAGATGACGTCACCGCGCGTCCGATGATGGGTGAGTTTCTTCTGTATTATCAAGGCATTCATTTTGGTGGGATTTACGATGGCCGATTGCTCGTCAAAGAAACTCCTACTAATGCTAACTTCGCACTCCTCCGCGTCACACCCTATGATACCGCGAAACGTACCATGTACCAAGTTGAAGACCTCGATGACAAAACCAAGCTCAAAGAAATCGTGCTAGCCACCTGCGCCGGCTTACCCAAGAAGAAATAAATAAACCAGGTAGCACTCTTCCTAATAAAAGTCTCCAAAGCGTGATATAATATACTCATGAAGAAACTCTCCGTCGTCGTACCGTGTTATAACGAGATTCAGGCTCTGCCTCTTTTTTACAATGAGATCGAGCGCGTTCGCCAGGCAGATTTTCATGATCAGAAGCTCAGCTTCGAATATGTCTTCGTCGACGACGGCAGTAGCGACGATACCCTCGCCTTTCTGAAGCATCTTGCCAGTCAGGATCCGAAGGTGAAATACATTTCCTTCTCCCGCAACTTTGGCAAAGAAGCCGCTATTCTCGCTGGACTCAAAGCCGCCACTGGCGATTACGTTACCCTGATGGACGCCGATCTCCAGGACCCCCCGGCCCTCCTCCGCGAAATGTATGATGCGATTACTCAGGGTGGTTACGACCGCGTCGGCACTCGCCGTGTCACCCGCAAGGGCGAGCCGCCTATCCGCAGCTTCTTCGCCCGTCGTTTTTACAAGCTTATCAATAAGATGTCCAATGTCCAGATGGTCGACGGCGCCCGCGATTACTGGCTGATGACGAAGCAGGTTAATGACGCCATTATTTCTATGCCGGAGTACAACCGCTATTCTAAAGGTCTCTTCGCTTTCGTCGGCTTCAAAACGAAATGGGTCGAATACGAGAACGTCGAGCGCGTCGCTGGCGAGACGAAATGGTCTTTCTGGAAGCTTTTCAAGTATGCCATCGAGGGTATCACCGCTTTCTCTACCGTCCCGCTAATCATCTCTTCGATCGTCGGCATGGTCTTCTGTCTAGCAGCCTTCGTAGCGATTATCTTCATTATCATCCGCACCGCTATCTACGGTGATCCGACCGCCGGCTGGCCTTCGCTCGTCTGTATCATTGTCTTTGTCAGTGGTGTACAGCTTTTCTCGATCGGCATCATTGGTCAATACCTCTCGAAGACCTATCTCGAGGTGAAAAAGCGCCCAGTCTACATCGTCCGCGAGCAAAACCTCGAGCAGTAACCAGACCCCGTAAAAACCCTAACCTCCTGAGCGTCGAGCTTGGCCCATGAGTTGTCGAGCCATATCTTATCTCACGACCGTCGGTGCTAAATAGCTAAACATCGGCACATTCCTCAGCACACCGTAGATCATAATAATGATCGCGAGGACTATCCACGCCCATTCTGGGATTCTCGCACACCAACTTTTCTTACCCCCATATTCCGCATAGAGCCAGTTCACGCCCAGCACTACCGCGCCGGGTAGCAAAACGAAGAGTAGCGGATTATACCGGAATGCCTGGTACAAATCTCCCGCTAGAATCGCGAGCAACATCCGGGACACTCCGCAGCCCGGGCAGTACCAGCCAGTTAGCTCATGGAATATACACGGTATCGCGAACCTCGTCACACTATAGAACCCAAAATACACAGTCACCAGCAAAACTAAGCTGATGACTGTGTAGAGTAGCCGTCGGCGCGACTGACTGAGATTATTCGTTGGCCGTGCTTGGCTTACCATTATTAGCGATAACATTCATCTGGTTCTGCATGATCGCCAAGTTTACGATCAAGAGCTGGAAGATCTGCAAGATTAGGAATAGGATTGAGTTGTCATTACTCACCTCGAAACCAGCGTTCTTCTGCGCCTGCTCGAGAGCCTTACCCATGCGATATGCCCAGTAGAACCCGTAGATTCCACAAGTTACAATCGTCAAGATGTATGCCACACCGCCACTCGCGAGTGTGCTGTCTTTGCTGGCGGCCTTAATGTCGTTGTTCAAAGTCACGAACCAGTAGATTCCATAAATCCCACAGGTTACGATTGATAAAATAATAGAAAGTGCGACGCTTCGCTGGCGAGGTTGCATATGTCTCCTTTTTATGAAATTTTAAGCTCACTCTCATTATAACATACTAGCTCATACATATGACAAAAAAGTAATCCAAAAGTAATACTAGACTTACGACAGATCTCATCGCCTTCGTTACAATAAGAAATATAACGAAAGGAATTACTATGAATAGTTTCAAAGAAAAGTTACCAGTCATCCTTGGCGCTATTGTCTTTCTCGCCGTTTGCGCCGTCGCCTACTATATTCTCATGATTCGCACCACGGAATTTTATACTCAGATCGATAATACCAATGTCAAAACAGTTGACAACGGCGATTACGAGTATACCCTCCGCTGCTACGACGCCCATGGCAAAATGCAGGATTTTACTTTCAAAGCCAACAAGCAGCTCCGTGAGGATGCCTTCCTCAGGCTCAAAGTTATGTCGATCCGCGGCGTGGTGAACTGGGAAGAAGTCCAGTACGATGAGCTACCGCAAGATGTTCAGCATCGCTACCGAGACAATACCCAAAGCTACCTGCCAAAATCTGCTATAATATATACTAATGAAATCGGATCCCGCCAAGAATTTGCAGTCTCAACTCGCCGTACCGCCTGAGGTGCGTGCGCAGCTTTTGAATAAGCTCAAGACTCTGCCGGCCGCTCCGGGCGTCTACTTTCATAAGGATCTGAACGGTGAAGTCATTTACGTCGGCAAAGCTGCCGTACTGAAGAATCGCGTGCGTCAATATTTTCACCACACCCAGAAAGATCCCAAGACCGAGGCGCTCGTGCGCGAGATCGCCGATACCGATTGGATCGTCGTCGATACCGAGATGGATGCTCTCTTCCTCGAGTCCGAGATGATCAAACGCTACATGCCGAAGTGGAACATTCTCTTGCGCGATGATAAGACCGTCTCCTATGTTCGCATCGATATGAAATCCGAGGTTCCTTACGTCAGCTTCACTCGCACTCCGCAAGACGATAAGGCTACCTATATCGGTCCCTTCTATGGCAAGACTGCCGTCGCCCAGGCTCTGCGGATTTTGCGCAAAGTCTTCCCATATTATGATAAACCTTACGACGGTAAGAAGACTCTCAGTACTGATCTCGGCCTCACCCCAGGTATCGAAGTCGGTCGCACTACTCCGCCAGAGTATAAGAAGAATCTTCGCAAGCTCCGACTCTATCTTGAAGGTGGCCGCCACAAGCTCATCAGCGAAATCGAGAAGCAGATGAAGCAAGCTGCGAAGGCCGAGCAGTTTGAGGAAGCTGCCGAGCTGCGCAAACAACTCTTCGGCCTGAAAGAATTGCAAAAGAAAATCGTCTTCTCCGACAAAGAATTTCTCGATATTTCTTCCGACCAGGCTCTCGTCGATTTGCAAAAGATCCTTAATCTACCCAATCCTCCCCGCCGTATCGAAGGTTATGACATTTCGCACCAGTCCGGCACCAACGTTGTCGGCTCGATGGTCGTCTTCGTCAATGGTGCTTCCGATCGTTCCGAATATCGCAAATTCAAGCTCCGTAGTCAGAAGAACGATGATACTGCGAACCTCCATGAAGTCATCGAGCGTCGCCTGAAACATGCCGAATGGGATTTTCCTGAGCTAGTAATCCTCGATGGGGGTATTGGTCAAGTCAACGCGGTCAAAGAATTACTCTGGCCGCATAATATCGCCGTCATCGGTCGTGACAAGTCCGGCGACCATACTCGCAACGCCGCGGTCAATATTATCATCCCTCAGCCCGACGGCATCGACCGGCTCTTGCCTCTCGCGCCTAATTCTCACGTCGCTAAACTAATCGCGCGCATTGATGATGAGGCTCACCGCTTCGCAATTACTTATCATACCCTGCTCAAGCGCAAAAACATGCTCAAATAGCCGCATTTATGCTATAATCATCTTATGATTAAAAAGCAAATTTTTACTTTTTTGTTGCGCTGGATCGCTTCTAGCTTCGGCATGTATCTCTGTATCACCTGGCTCGGTACGATCACTCCCGAGTCTCAAGAAACTTTTTCGAACATCTGGCTGCTTTATATAGCCGCTGGCCTCATCTTCTCACTCATCAATTCCATCGTGAAGCCTCTCGTCAAAATTTTTACCCTCCCTATCGCCATCCTTACCATGGGTATCTCTACTATCATTATTAACACCGCGATGGTAGTGATTACAATCGCTTTGCTACCCGGCGTCGAGATGGGCTTCTGGGGTGCCTTCGTCTCCAGTGCGATCATGAGCGTGATTAATGCGGTGCTAAACCTAATCATCAGCTAGCCGCTCTTTTTCTTGCTTTTTCACTTCCTGTAGAGTATAATAGAACCATGAATCTGGGAACACTATTTCAGAGTTTGGTATTCGTATCAGCTATTTTGTCAGTTTTATTAATCTTATTGCAGCAGCGCGGCGCCTCGCTCGGCGCTGGTTTCGGCAGCTCTGGCGAGCTCTACACTACCCGTCGCGGTCTCGAGCGCTCACTTTTCAACGCTACTATCGTCTGCGTCGTGGTCTTCGTCTTGTCGATTCTGTGCTTACTCTTAGTACCGATGGCATAAGTTTAATAGGGAATTAAATAATCATTCAATAATGAAATCTAGTTCAAAAAAGCGTGGGCATAAGCTAGCAAAGCGCTGGGAAGAATTTTCCGAGCGCGCGCGTGAAGGTAGCAAGGAACACATCCAAGAAAACATTATCGACCGTCTGCCGAACGCGCGTCGAGTACGGCTATTGATCTTGGAATGGTGTTTGCTAGTGATCGTTATTATCTCGCTGGCGCTGACCCAAGCTTTCTGGTACAAACAGTCTTACTCTGTCCAAGCCTATGTTGACGGCGGCACTTACATTGAGGCGACCCTAGGCAAGGTAAACACACTTAATCCACTATTTGCTACCACCGCAAGCGAAAAAGTCCTCTCCAAGCTCATGTTTGCTACGCTCTCCACTATCGATTATTCTGGCCATGTCGGTCTCGGCCTGGCAGCTTCGATTGTTCCAGATGAATCCGGCAAGGCTTGGACCGTTACCCTAAAAGACGGCCTTAAATGGTCCGACGGGGAACCGATCACCCTCGACGATGTCATCTATACAATTAACCTCACCAAGGATTCTACTATTAACACTTCCTATTCGTCGAACTTTGCTGGCGTTTCGATTGAGCGTATTGACAATGCACTAGTCTTTGCCCTACCGTCGCCGTATGCCGATTTCGACTCTACGCTCAATATGCCGATTCTGCCTTCGCACATCCTCGCTGATGTGAACCCTGGCCAGCTTCTCGAGAATAGCTTCAGCACTAAGCCGGTCACTTCTGGCGCTTTCACCTTCAACGCCATGCAGGATGTTTCTAGCGACGGCGAGCGCATCGTCTACCTCGCTGCCAATCCCTATTATTACAAATCCAAGCCTATGCTCAATAGTTTCGCGATTCACACTTATAATTCCGCCGACGATATCGTCACCGCAGTTGCTACTGGTGAAGTTACTGCTACCGCCGAGCTCTCGGCTGATTACCGCGACCAGCTACCTGCCGACTTGATTTACGAGAAGCAAACTTCTCTCGCTAGTGGTGTCTTTGCCTTCCTTAATACTACGAGCAATTTATTAAATAACGTCAGCGTCCGTCAAGCCATTCAGAAAGGTGTCGACATGTCAGCCATCCGCTCGGTGCTTGGCTATGAATATCCACTGAATTACCCTCTGCTCACCACCGAGATTAACGTCAGCGAATATCCCGAGCTGCCCGCCTATGATCCTATCGCCGCCCGCAGTGAGCTCGAGGCTGCCGGTGCCCAGGGCAAGACTCTGCGCTTAGCCACTATCAGTACTGGTTATTTCCCTGAGCTGGCTGCGCAGTGGGAGCAACAGCTCACGCAGCTTGGCTTCAAGGTCGATCTATCAGTCTACGAGCCAGGGCAAGAGTTCATTGTCAATATCATCCGTCCGCGTAATTATGATATCTTGCTTTACGAAGTCGAGCTCGGCGCCGATCTCGATCTCTTCGCCTACTACCATTCCTCCCAAGCTTCCACCTCTGGCCTCAACTTATCCAACTACGCCAACGCCTTGATCGATGACCTCATCCTGAGCGCCCGCGAGACTATGAGCCTCTCTGGCCGCGCTGCCAAGTATGAGACGTTCTTGCGTCGCTGGGTTAGCGACGTCCCGGCGATTGGGATTTACCAAACCAGCCTCGTCTACTATTTTAATAAAAACGCCCGCGCCTTCTCCGAGGATGATACGCTGATTTATGCCACCGATCGCTTCGTCGATGTCGAATACTGGGCGGTCAACCGCGCCATGAAGAATCGCACTCCGTAGCCTGCCTAAGCTATCCTCTATGTAAGCAGTTCAGAGTGCTCTAAAATGTTAGACTTTGCAACAGGGAAAAATAGTGATATAATCATCCCATGAGAAGTTTATCAACTGAGTTAAAGACAGAAATTGGTAAAAAAGTACAGGTCGCCGGCTGGGTGAACTCCCGCCGTGATCATGGTGGCTTGATTTTTATTGACTTGCGCGATCATCGTGGTATTATTCAGCTCGTCATTACTCCAGGGACTCCCGAAGCTTTCAAAATCGCCGAGAGCCTGCGTGATGAATTTGTGATCAAAGCATCGGGCTTGGTCCGCGAACGCGCCCCCGAGCTGAAGAACCCCAATATCGAGACTGGTGATATCGAAATCGTCGTGGATAGCCTCGAGCTTCTGACTCGGTCTGAGCCGCTCCCCGTGAACACGCATGACGAGGGCGACACTTCTAGCGAGGAATTGCGTTTACGTTACCGCTATCTAGACTTGCGTCGTCCGTCCATGCAGCGTACGCTCAAACGCCGTGCTGAGTACTACCGTTTCATGCGTGACTACATGGACCAGCATGATTTTATCGAAATCACCACCCCGATTCTCGCTAACTCCTCTCCGGAAGGTGCACGTGATTTTCTCGTACCATCACGCTTGCACCCCGGCCAGTTCTACGCTCTACCACAGGCCCCGCAGCAATTCAAACAACTACTAATGGTTGGTGGCGTCCCACGCTATTATCAGATTGCTCCGTGTTTTCGTGATGAAGACCCGCGTGCCGATCGCCTCTATGGTGATTTCTACCAGCTTGATGCTGAGATGTCTTTCGTCGACGATGGTGAAGTTGTCCGTCAGACTATGGAGCCGTTAATTAAGCGCCTAGTTACCGAGTTTGCTGGCAAACAATTGCTCAGCGAAGACATCCCGCGCATTCCTTACCGCGAGTCGATGGAGACCTACGGTACTGACAAGCCAGATTTGCGCTACGATTTACGTTTGATCGAACTTACCGATGCCCTGAAGGATACCGAGTTTAAAGTCTTCCAGTCGCCTTGCGTCAAAGCGATTCGGGTGCCTGGCGGCGCTAGCTTCACCCGCAAGCAAATCGACGAGTTCACCGAGCTTGCCCGCAAGAACGGTGCTGGCGGTCTTGCCTATATCATTTATGAGAACGATACCGTCCGCAGCCCGATCGCTAAGTTCCTCAAAGATGACGAGCTGAAAGCTATCCAAGATCTCACTGGCGCTGAGAATGGTGACGCTGTCTTCTTCGGTGCTGATGAACGCGAGAAGGTGAATAAAGTTCTCGGTGTGATCCGTATCGCTTTCGCCGACACGCTCGGCCTCAAAGATGATAATGTTATCGCACTCTGCTGGATTATTGATTTCCCGTTTTACGAGTGGGACGATGGCGCCAACAAACTCGACTTTGGTCACAACCCATTCTCATTGCCGAAAGGCGGCCTCAAGGCTATTCGTGAGACCGAGAACAAGCTCGATATCGTCGCTGATCAATACGACATGGTCATGAATGGCTACGAGATTTGCTCCGGTGCTGTGCGCAATTACAGTCCAGAAATCATGTACGAAGTCTTCGGTATCCTCGGCTATGACAAGCCTTATGTGGAAGAGAAGTTTGGCGGTATGCTTAATGCTTTCAAATTCGGTGCTCCTCCGCACGCTGGCTGTGCTTTCGGCATCGATCGTATGTTTATGGTGCTCGAGGGAATTACCAATATTCGCGATATCGTCGCCTTCCCGAAGAACGGCTCCGGCGTCGACCTTATGATGAATTCTCCATCCACTGTCGATCCGAAGCTCCTCGAAGAAGCTCATCTCGACCTCATTGAGGAAGATTAGCCAGCAAAATTTCCTGCAGCGTCCCGGATAGTGTTATAATAAAACCATGGTTTGTATTGCGGCATTTATTATTCTCTGTCTCGTCGGCGTTTTTGTCGCCTTCTTGAGTATCTTCCGGCGCGACATCGGCAAGAAATATTGGGCAGTTTTCAAAAAAGCTTGGGGTTGCGTCGGCAAGAAAATCCGTCTCCAGAAGTGTGAGACAAATTTCAAAGATGACGTTAAGAATTCTCTGCTCAGCAAAGTTGTCCTCAAACATCCCAAATGGGTGAAGCCGCTCGGCATCACGATTGAAGTCAGTGCGGTTCTAATCGTCTTCATTACGGTTTGGTCGCTCGTCGAGGCCGTGAAAGCTGGCTTGGCACTCTGGGTTTTCGGCACCTGTAATGTCTCGCAGCCGGCTAGCTGTGCGCTCGGCGCCGAAGTCTGTGGAATTGATGCTGAAGAGCCGAAGAATCCTCTCGAGTGGGCTGGCCGCTGGTTCTCGGAGTGGGGCGAGATTTTCGCTAATATCCCCGATCGCTTCCACGCTTGGAAGGCCGAAGACTATTTAGTCGAGCCATATAGCTTCGCTGCGAAATACCAAGACGGCAAGCCGCTTGCTCTCGACATTTTCGACCCTGGCTGCCTCGTCTGCTTGCAGAGTTACCGCAATCAAAAAGATTCTGGTTTCTTCGGCCAGTACAACACCGTCCTCATGATTTATCCGATTCAGCTTCCAGATGGTAGTTACAAGTTTAATAATTCCGACGTGATTGCGCGTTATATTCACGCAGCAGATTTGCTCAACACAGATTACTCCAGCAAGATTGTCGATCGCCTCTTCACCGGCTCCAATGACAAGGGTCTCATGTATCAAGCCGTTTTCGCTGATAGTAGTCGCGAAGATGCTGAGAAGCTCCTCCAAGCTTGGCTCAAAGAGTTCGGCATGACTCAGGCGAAGATCGATGAACTTGTCAAAGTCTCCAAGAGTGACGAAGTTACCAACATTATGAACGAGGTGAAGAATATGGTCGAAACTCGCATCCACGCTAAAGGCATCCCGACGTTAATTTATGATGATAAGAAGCACAATGGTCTCTACAAAGCGAATTAGTCTCAGCCTTATCACGCTCGCCGTCTCTTTGCTAATCCCGGCGCTGCCAGTTTTTGCTACCGACGAATCGCCAGCCCCCGACGCCGACAAATCGCAAACCGCTCTAACCGAAGAGAAGTCCCAAGCCATCATGCAAAACTGCAGCAATATCAAACAGTCTCTCACCCAGCTACAACGTGCTGATTCACGTACTCGCACTTATCTCGGCTCGGCTTACGAATCAATCTCTGGTCGGTTTATTACGCCGCTCAATCTCCGCATGGTCAAGAATGGCACACCCTCTACCGAGCTTTTTCGCATCCAGAATGATTTTACTGCCCGTCAGAATGATTTTCGCAACACTTATGTCGGCTACATGCGTGAACTCGAATCTCTCATTACTATTGATTGTTCCGCACGCCCGCAAGAGTTTTATGACAAGCTCAATACTGTACGCACAGAGCGTGAAAGACTCCATCAAATTACCCAGCAGATATCCCAGCTAGTAGACGAGCAGTATAGGACGGTTGAGGAGATTGGTAATACACTATGAATAACGAAGCTCACGGTAAAAGAAACTTGCTACTCTTAGGCAGTGGCGCTTTGGCTATCACCGCTCTCACTACCGGCCTTAGCCTTTGGATGTATCGTAGCTCCGGCGACATTTATCTCGACCGCTCTCGTCCTGGGTACTTACCCGACAAAGACGAGGCTAATGAAGAATCTGACGTCAAGAGTAGCTATACTTTTAGTGATACTGGCGCACTCACCCCGTCTGACTTGACAGAATATCTCAAAGAGCTCAAAACGGTCGACAACCGTATCAAGGCCATTCCTGATCCATACTCCGCTAGCCCGCTCTCAGACCAATCCCTAGGCATTACACCCGCTGAACCGCTCCCTGAGGATGCAAACGCAGTCAAGTAAACTGCAAGAAAAGACGGTAAAAGCGATTTTGCGAATGGGCGCCTTAGTCCTCTGACTCGCTTGCGTCGCGCGAAGCGTGGATGAAGCGAGTCGCGGCGGATTCTTGATTGCCTGCATAGACGAGTTTCCTCAGCCAAGCATCCGCTGGCCCTGCTGTCATTAGTAGGATTAAATAACCCTTTTCATGATACTTTAGTAGTTCTTCTCCTAACTTCTCGTCGGGCTCAGCTGCTTCGGCGACCTTTTTGTTCTCTAATTTCTCAATAAAATCTGCCGGTTTCAACTCTTTTATTTTTGAATTCTCACGTGTTAAATATGTCGGCAGCCAAAACACCTTCGCTACACCCAGGAAAGCTTCCGCGTACTGGTCTACCATTTCTGCCTGACGCGTATTCTGATGTGGCTCATATACTGCCACTACGCCTTTCAGCCCCCTTCGTTCTGCTTCCTCTAGGGCGATCTCTACGGTTGCCTTTACTTCCTCTGGATGGTGTCCGTAATCTGAGTAAAATCCTTCTGACACTTGCTCGAACCGTCTCCCCACTCCCGGGAATTCATTGATCGCCTTGACGATTTTCTTCCTCTGTGACCCCGAGAATCTAGCCAAGCCTCGCGGCGCTGGCATCATTCGCTGCAACGCATCGATCGCCAAAGTCGCATCGTACCGCCGCGCTTCTCCCGCCAGCGTTACGTCCGTCGCAATCTCATTCCCATGAATCACTTGTTCGCTCTGGTTCTCAAATTGCCAGAATGCTTCCTTATACTCCCGCTCGCTCTTATAAATATCGGGATGATCATAAGACACTGTCGTAATCACCGCCAACCACGGCCGAAACGCCAAGAAATTCCGGTCATATTCATCCGCCTCGTAGACGAAATATTCTGACTTTGGATCATACATACCCGCCGGCGCGAAGGGTAGCGTCGTGCCGATTAGATACGACACTGGGATCCCCAGCTTCATGCAGGCCCACACGATCATCGCCGTCGTCGTAGTCTTCCCGTGCGTACCAGCTACCGCCACCATTTTGAGTTTTAATTTCTTCACTAAGTAGCTGATCAGCTCATTGCGTTTCGAAATATGCTTGATCTTCAGTTTCTTCGCCATTAGCAGCTCTGGATGATCCTCCGGCAACGCCGAAGTATAGACGAACCAATCTACTTCCTCGTTCTTCGCACGCGCTTTTAGAAACTCACCATCTTGCTCGCCTAGATAAATCTTGATATCATTCTTCGCCAGCTCTGCTGTCACTGCCCCCGGCTGCCGGTCTGAGCCAAACACCGTCATGCCTGCATTTTTCGCCATCAGTGCTAATGGCCCCATTCCTGTTCCTGAAATACCCGAAATATAAATATTCATGAGCTTATTGTATCACATATGGTATAATAAAACTAATATGGGTGGTAAAAAATCTAATCGAGTGAAAGAATTCTTGCGTAAAACGTTCAAATCCGTACATACTTGGCAACTCGTATTAATTTTTATTCCTCTAGTATTTTTTACTGCTACTTTATTGCGCTTCGATCATCTCAAAATGGTCGAGCTGCGCTCTCAGGTACTCCAAGCCGACGCGGCAGGGAATGATGCCGAGATCGAGCAGACCCTCACTGCCCTGCGTGATTTTGTTTATTCTCACACTATCATCAACATAGTCGAGACGAATGGTGTCCAGCAAGTCACTTTCGGCACCGGACCCTTCTATCTCGAGCAGCAATATATCCGCGCCGCTAATGCCGCTATCGATGCTGCTAGCTCTGAGCTAGTCGATGATTCTAATCCTAATGGCAATATCTACGCTGCCGTCGCCGCGATTTGCCAGCCCCAAGCCATCGCCAACGGTTGGCGCTGGTCTGACCAGGCATATCTCGACTGCTGGACTTCTGAGCTCGCAAAATACCCCGAGAGCGACATTTCTGACAATCACCTCACCGCCAAAGTTCCTTCTACTGAGCTCTATCGTCACGATTACGCCTCGCCGATTTTCACCTTCACACCGGCTGGCATTGCCGTAGTGCTCTGTATCATCTTGGCCGTCGTGATTATTATCCGGCTTCTTATCTGGTTGATTCTCAAGCTGTCGCTCATTTTTCTCAAAAAATCTTAACGTTTTAGGCAGTTATTCTTACTGTTGTAGAAAAAACATGAGAATTTTCGCTATTTCTTCGGAAAACCCCTTGACTCTCTTATCGATTAGACATAAGATAAGAATATAATAAATCTAAGGAGGAACCTAATGGCCTATCAACATACCAATAGTAAAGGTATTACCTACTATCTGCACAAGTCCGAAGTTACCTTGCGTGGTGGCAAGCCACAGACTATCTATTTCTTTACTAAGACTGCAGAGGGCGGTAAGGGTACTCCGTGCGATTTGCCAGAAGATCGTGTTGTCAACGAAAACCCACGCAACGGTTTCTTGACTCTCAAGAAAAAAGCTGCTTAATCTGCACGTAGGTTTTATATTTAGGTACGGCAATAGCATCTCGCGAGAGGTGCTATTGTCATTCTAGGTCTTGCGGTATTTTGGTTTCTTTGGTATAATAAGGAAAGTGAGTGAAAAGATATTATGTAATATCTTTTCCGAACTGACGCAATTATACAACCAGACCGAAGGTATGGTATAATAAAAGAGTATTTTACAAATATGTGCCCGTGGTGGAATTGGTAGACACGCTACCTTGAGGTGGTAGTGGCCATTTTAGAGCTGTGCTGGTTCAAGTCCAGTCGGGCACACCAAGATAAAGAAGCCTGAACAGGGCTTATTTTTTGATAAAAAACTCTTGCTAAAAGCACAAGTGTTTACTATAATATAAATATATAAGGTCAATAGTACAAACATAAATACAGGAACTAACTACATGGAAAGTATCGTCAAAAAACTTTTCTTATCCGGCTGCCTTGTGGTAGGGCTAGCCGTATCACTAACTTCATTTGCGACCTATGCCGCCGATGATCCGAAGGCTGTCACAGGTGACACTTCGTTTAAGCTCACCGTCCAAAACGCACTCACTTTATCGAATGTCACTTCGGAGAATATTACCGCCAAACCAGGCGATATTGCTACAGGCTCACTTGTCGCTACCGTCCAGTCTGGTACTAAATTCACCCTCTCGCTCAGCGCCAGCAAGCCCCAGCTGACACTTAGCAATGCCGCTGCCACGGCTGATAATACTAAGCAAATCCCATCGGCTAGCGGTCTCAGTACACTTTCCAGTAATGGCTGGGGTGTCACTAAACAGGGTTCATCTAACGATTATGACGAGATTACTGCTCAGGGCGCCGTCTTCTACACTAGCACGGGCCCAGCCGATAAAGCTATTGATGTTAGCTTGCCGGTCGGTGTCCGCACCATTAGCACTCTTCCTGCTGGCAATTACTCTACCACTGTAACTGTGACCGCCGCCACCGCGAATTAAAATGAAGCGAAAGTTCCTACTACTATTGACCATCTTCTTAGGGTTGGGCCTCCAGGCTCAGCCCGCTTCGGCGTTATTGGACGATGATGTCGCCCTGACAATCTATCCTACTACGCAGACCATCGAGCTTGACCCAGGCCAAACTTATACTGGCAATGTCACTATTATGAATAGCGGCCAGCAACCCTTCACTGCGCTAGTCTCGGCCTCACCCTATCAGGTCGACGGAGAAGAATATGCCCCAGATTTCACTATCGAGAACTCCTATACTAAGCTCTACAACTGGATCACCTTCACGACGGATAGTTACTACCTCGAGCCAGGCGCCTCCGCCAAAGTCGAATACACTGTCAACGTCCCCGAAGATGCGGTCGGTGGTGGGCAATACGCTGCTATCCTTGCTCGCACCGAGGATAGTATTAAAGAAGAAGATTCTATCCAGGTCATTTCGCAAGTAGCTGGTATTCTCTATGGCCGCGTCAATGGCGAAGAAATGCATCCGGAAGGCGAGCTTGTCGAGCAAGACATTCCGGGATTCATCATGGATGGCCTGCTCGAGGTGGCTGAGACAGTTTATAACACCGGCAATGTCGATTTCAAAGTTAGCCATTCCGTCGTCATTACTGACTTTTTCTCTGGCGAGGAGGTTCTCAACTCCGATGCGAAGGATAGCGATGGTCGTCCACTTAACTCCGATAGTGTGACGGTGCTTCCCGCAACTTCTCGCCGTAATGTCCTTACCTGGGAAAATACCCCTCGCCTCGGCATTTATCGCGTCAAACAGACCGTCATGTTCCTCGACCAAGAAGTTATTAATGATCAGATCGTTGTCTTCTGCCCCAGCTGGTTACTCTTTTCTATTCTCGGTCTCATTGTTTTGCTTATCCTCTGGGCCATCTTAGCAGCTCGCCGTCGCCATCGCAAACAGCCCCAAGTTCTCTAGAATTTTCTGTCTAGATTGCTAATTTTGTAATTGCAAAACCCTGTCGACCTGCTATAATATATAGTATATAAGGTTAATGTATTTTTAATAAACAGGAGCAAAAATCATGAAAACAAACATCAAAGCCATGGCACTTGCCACTGGTCTCATCGCTAGTGTTGGCGCACTGTTACCGCTTTCAGCCCATGCTGTCGGCGAGACTACAAAGACTGCCAGTGTTAGCGTCACCGTGAACCCTACCATTTCTATCGATGCCGCCACTGGTGGCAGTGTAGTAGCGGATAGCGGTATCCAAGAAGGTAATATTAACGTCACTATTACGGCTAATAAATCGTATAAGATTCAGCTCAGCGCAGCTACTGCAGCAGATATAAACATGCACGCCGACGGTATTACGGAGAATATCCCATCCTCCAACACCGTCACTGCTGGTACTAATAGCTGGGGTATTAAGAAGAAGCCAACCACGGGCAGCGCTACAGATGCTACTAGCTATTCCGCCATTACGACTACGCCAGTCGACTTCTATACCTCCTCAGCCGGCACTGGCACGGGCAGTGTAGAAAGCATTTTCAAATTCGGCGTCGCCGTTTCTCCGAGTTTGCCTGCTGGTACTTATACGTCTAACATTACCGTAACAGCATTAACTTATTAAAGAATCAAGGAATAATGTTTAAGAGACTATCTATCATCCTATCAACTTTCATCTTCGCGATCCTGTTTTCAGCTCCCGCTGCTGCTCTAGAGTCTGGTGACGTCGTCATGTCGCTCACTCCGGCGAATCAAGATCTCGAGCTAGAGCCCGGTCAGCAATACCAAGGTAGTCTCACCGTTACCAACGTCGGGCGCTTGCCCTTCGACGTCAAAACTTCTGTCTCGCCGTATTACGTCGGTAGCGATAATTACGATCCAGATTTTAGCGCCGAGAACGCCTATACAAAGCTCCCGAACTGGATCACTCTAGAGAAATATAAGTTCCATCTCGAGCCGAGTGAGAGTACAACGGTGCGGTTCGCCGTCGATGTTCCCGAGGACGTCGCAGCCGGCGGTCAGTACGCTGCCATCATGCTCCTAAGTGACGCAGGCGATACCGGCGACGACAATGCCGTCAAGGTTTCTGCTCAGCTCGCCGCAATCCTCTATGGCCACGTCAATGGTGGGGAATTGCGCACCTCAGGTGAGCTTACCGAGCATGATTTTCCGGGGCTCGTCATGGATGGCAAATTCTCCGTCTCTCAGACCGTCAAAAATGATGGTAATGTCGATTTCAAAGTTACACAGAAGCTCACTATTAAAGATTTCTTCTCTAATCAAGATATTATCACACCAGATTCCGTTTCGGATGACGGTCGGCCACTTGGCTATAATGTCGCCACGGTCCTCCCCGGCACTTCGCGTACCGGCATCCTGACTTGGGAAAATGCTCCGCAGTTCGGGCTCTATCATGTCACTCAAGAAATCAGCTTCCTCGACCAGACGCAAGTCTTCTCGCGGCTCGTCTTCTTCTGTCCGGTCTGGCTAATCATTATCGTTGGCGCTGTTATTCTCGTGCTAATTCTCTGGTTAATTCTGTCAATCATCAAAAAGCACAAGCGCCACCAGCCCGCTGTAATCGATTGAAATTCCTTGCTTTTTCTCTCAATCTGTGCTATAATAGACGAATATGGAAAAGATTCGTAACGTTGCAATTATTGCCCACGTCGACCACGGCAAGACTACCATGGTGGATGGTCTTTTGAAGCAATCTCACACTTTCCGCGACAACCAAGCCGAGATGTCGCAGACTCTCATCATGGACTCGATGGACCAGGAACATGAGCGGGGAATTACCATTACCGCCAAGCAGACTTCGGTTTTCTATGACGGCTACAAGATTAATATCATCGACACTCCAGGCCACGCCGATTTCTCTGGCGAAGTCGAGCGTACTCTTAATATGGCAGACGGTGTCTTGCTGATCGTCGACGCTCAAGAAGGTCCGATGCCGCAGACGAAATTCGTCCTCCAAAAGGCTCTCGCTCTCCATCTCAAGCCGGTCGTCGTAATTAATAAAATCGACAAGCCCGCCGCCCGCATTGAGGAAGTCAAAGACGAAATCTCTGACCTCTTCCTTGAGCTGGCGACCGATGAGTCTCAGCTTAACTACCCGATTTACTATGCTGTTGCTCGCGATGGCAAGGCTGGCAAGACGACCACTCTCGACGATGATCTGCATGTAATTTTTGAGTCCATTATTAACGACATCCCTGCCCCGAAAATTGACGAACACGCCGAGAAGGGCGCTCAATTACTTGTCGCCGCACTTGCTGCCGACAATTATCTCGGTAAATACGCCATCGGTAAGATTTTCCGTGGTAAGCTGAAGAAGGGCGAGACGGTCAAAGTCCTTCATACTGATACGGAGACTGGTGAGCTGCAGACTTCTTCCGCCAAGATCGACCGCCTCTTCACCTACAAAGGCCTGAACAAGGAAGAGGTCGACGAAGCTTTTGCTGGTGATATCGTGGCAATCTCTGGTATCTCTCAGGCGAACATCGGCGACACTATCGCCACCGTCGGTCAGAACGGCGAAGACCCCGAAGCTCTCCCCACTATCGAGCTCGAAGCTCCGACTCTGAGCATCTACATCGGCCCAAACACCTCTCCGCTCAAAGGTCAAGAGGGTGAGTTTACTACTTCGCGTCAAATCGCCGAGCGCCTGGAGCGCGAACTCGAGACTAATATTGCTCTCAAAATCGTCCCCGACGGTCTGGGCTACAAAGTCTCTGGTCGCGGCGAATTGCATCTCTCTGTGCTAATCGAAACCATGCGCCGCGAGGGCTATGAGCTCGAGACCGGCCGCCCCGAAGTCGTCTATAAAGAAATTAATGGTCAGAAATGCGAGCCAGTCGAAGAGCTGATCGTCGAAGTCGAGCCAGAGTTCGTCGGTGCCGTTTCTCAAGAATTAGGCGTTCGTCGTGCCGAGCTCGTCAGTCAAGAGCTGACCTCTAGCGGCAGCACGCGCTTCACCTATCATATTACTACCGCCGCTCTGATCGGCCTCCGCAACAATCTCCTCACCGCCACGAAGGGTACCGCCATCATGTCTTCGCTCCCAGCCGGTTACCGCCCGATCGAGGGTAAGTATAAGCCCGAGCGTAACGGTGCTCTGATCGCTTTCGAGGCTGGTACTAGTACCGCTTATGCTCTCGACGCGGCGCAGGCGCGTGGCACCCTCTTCATCCCGCCCGGCGTCCCGGTATATCAAGGTATGATTATTGGTCTTAGCAATAAAAAAGAAGATGTCGATATCAACATCTGCCGCGAGAAGCAGCTCACCAACATGCGCACTCACGCTTCCGACGGCGCGATTCAGCTCACGCCGCACACGCAGTATTCGCTCGAGCAGTGTATTGATTTCTTGCTTGATGACGAGCTCCTCGAGGTCACGCCGAAATCTCTCCGTCTGCGCAAACGTCAGCTCGACCCAATCAAACGCAAACGCGAGAATCGCTAACTTTCTATTGACAAAATCACAATTCTGTGATACAATAAGAAGATAAAGCTGGATTTTTGTTGTCAAAATCTAATAATAGGGAGGGAAGAATAAAATCTGACTAAAATCCACGTACATTAAGAGAAAGTTGGTGTTAAAATTCTCTTTGCCGATCACGTCGGTCAACTGCCATTGTAGTAAGCCACCCACCTCGATAGTTCGACCAGGCTCTAATATTATTCTGAGAGGATTGATGAAAATGATCGTTCAGTTTTACTTAGGTCTACTCGGTAAGTTCGCCTTTAGCGTCACCTTGGGCTTGCTTATCATCGCCATGTTGCAACCTACCTGGAAGCGTCACCGCTGCCTGCGAGCTTTGGCGAGCCTACTGCGCCGTCTCCGGGAAACCCCCTCCGTGTTCGTCGGAACTTTTGACGATTCGCAGGTCCTGTGCAAGCTATACGACAGACTATTCGAGGGTAAACCTAGTCCAGCAGAACTCACGGTGGACAGCCCAGAACATATGTACTTAGTCACTTTGTTCTCGCTCCTCACGCATCCTCGGTTGCATGCGCGTATTCACCACGGCATCGTACAACAAGCGAATCCGGATGCCGATCCTCAATCCGTGCAGTACACCTGTAAACCAATGGTTTGGTTGGAATATTCTTACCACAACCGTGATTATATAGGTTATTGTCAAGAAGGTAATCTTACGGTCTGTGACCAAGCGGATTTCCTCTTTCGTGCACGCATTGTCTCTGCAATCTCTTATCAAACCGACGAAGTGCTGGAAAATCTGTCCCAAGTCCTCCAGGAGATCTCGCATAACCCAACTTAATCCCCAGCCTACCCCGCCTCTGGCGGGGTTTCGCTTTTGCCCAGAATATCGTATAATTATCTCATGCCTAACTATCTTATCGATACCCATTGCCATCTCCACAGCACGGATTGCTTTACTCCCGAGCAGCAAACTGAGTTTTTACAATCGGCCACCCAGCGAGACGTACGTCAGATTATCTGCATCGGCACTGACCATGCCGATTCGCTCCAGGCCCAAACCTTCGCCACACAGCATCCTGGTGTCTTCTGGACTTATGGCGTCCATCCAGAGTACGCTTCTGCCCATTCTTCACTCGACCTCGGCGCGATCGCTCAGACCCTCCGCTCTCTGCCGAAGCTCGTCGCCATTGGCGAGATTGGTCTCGATTATCATTATGATGGTTATGATCGCCAGGCTCAGATTCGCCTCTTCGAGCAGATGCTCCAACTCGCCCGCGATCTCGACTTGCCGGTCTCTCTGCACCTGCGCGAAGCTTTTGCCGACACCTGGCCGGTGCTCGATAATTTCCCCGGTCTGCGCGGCGTCGTCCATAGCTTCACTGGTAGTAAGAAGGATCTCCGACAAGCTCTGTCGCGCGATTTCTATATCGGTGTCAACGGCCTCGCCACCTATACCACGCCGGCTTTACCTCCGCTCGAAAAAATGTTATTAGAAACCGACGCTCCCTTCTTGACGCCAGTACCTTTCCGTGGTACAATAAATCAACCAGGATATGTACGCCAAGTCGCGTCCTATCTAGCGGAAAAATTGGGTGTGGCAGAAGTTAATGTAGCGGAGCAAACCACCAAAAATGCGAGACAATTATTCCAACTTGGAGACACCATCATTTGCTAGAGCGCAAGCCTACAATTTTAACAGTAGCGCTTCGTTCGAGCTTTACAATGAAATGATGAACATTGCAAAGGAAATTGAGCTATGCCGTGCGTCAATTTAAGAAATACTTTCGCACAATGGCAAGCCATGGCGGCTCAGGCAGCACCGGCGACCCAGCCTGCCGACTTTGTGCAGCCGGCTCCTCAGCCAGCCGAGTCGATCGTCGTCAACGATAACTTCATCAAGATCCCGCGTTCGCGCAAGCCTCATATGGTTACGCCGCCCGCTGCTCCGGAGGCCGAGCCATATCGCCCTTCCGTCCGCCTCACCCGCGCCGATCTGATCAACGCCGAGTCGCGCCTCGGTAGCACGATTTTTGGCCCCATCCCGGCCGGTCACCGTCGCGAATTCTTCCACGATCAGAAGAATATCTGGATCTGGCACGAAGATTGGTACGACGGTCAGCACAATCCTCACCAGATGACTGTCCGCTACGAAGTCCGCACCTCCGGGATTTACAAGAAAGTTGCCACCGGCAAATACCTCAAGCTTGAAGGCGACGAACTCGAGAATTTCCGCCGGGCCACACACGCCTATCTCTACGTCATCAAGAAAAACTTGTACAACCGCCCCGCTACGGCCTAAAAGCTGCTGAAATTACTGTATTTTCGTTGGTTTTGGCACGTAAAATCGCTACATTTTTGCTGATTTTGCCGGTTTTGTGTACTTTTTTGTTTTTCAGTTTTTATGAATGATTTTTTGCGAATTTTGGAGCTTATGAAACCGGACAATTTTTACCCTTTTCGTCGTTTCCTAACAGGAGTAGAAAACGACCAAACCGGACAATTTGGTCGATTTTTGTCCGGTTTGCAACATTATATTATGCCCTAATAGCTAGCAACGCAGCGTATGGAACAGCCAAGGTAACGATTATTACCAGACTGAGGATAAGCTCCGTAGCTCGATACGGTCAAGCCATTTGCGTAATTGCTGTTGACGGCCTGAGAAGACCAATAAGTGCCTTCGGAATTCGTATGATAGATATTTGTGTCTGTACTTACGTAGCCAGCGGCAGGCCAGAAGGCATCATCAGAATTATAGCCAAGCTTATAACCGTACTTGCCATCTATCGACGTCCAAGAACTCTTATAACCATCAGTGCCATTAATGATATTATAGAATGACCCCACACCATCATAGTTTGGCAACTTCCACCCCTTAGGGCAAATGCTAGCGCTCACAGTTCCGCTCGCAACATCGGCGTTACCAGCTCCAGCAGTCGCAGCAAACCAGTTGTAGTATGCTCCGTAAATACGATCGCCATCATAATAGACTCCAGCAGTTTTAAGCCAATTGTAAACCGAAGTATTAAACATGGCAGGGTCTGATGCTGGAATTATAAAACTCCCCGAAGCTATATCGGAATTAGTACTGTTAATGGTGGTATTCGTAAGCCTCAGGTTCTCTGCCATCCAACAAGTACCATCACCCATCTTGATGATTTTGTAGCTGATTGGGCTGGTGCCACGGTTGTCTTTTAGAGTAATTGTACTGCCAGCTGGAATAGAACTACTGCAGAAGTTTGAAGTAATATCCTGCATATCCGTAATGCCAGAATCAACCCCATTAGACCATATTGCACTTACTACCGCTTGATTAGCTACTGCGCTTAATGTAATATGTCCTTTATAAGTACCAGGAGCAGCTGTATCAGAAAACTTCGCAGCAAAGACCAGCTTCTTATTAGCAGATAAGTTATATGGAGAAGATACTGTGCCATTGGCGATTTGTGTAAGTGTAGTAGGTAGACTAGCATAGTTAAGCGTACCATAGCTAGATTCTGCTGTACTAGTTTCTGTTAGTTTATACCCCCAAGTATTAGCATTCATACTATCGCCAGTTTTACCACCTGCTCCAGTTATGGTAGTAGGAGTACTAGCTTGACTAGGTGATACTAGATTAACTGCATCCGCTTTAATACTTAAGGTATAATCTTTTACATTACTACCAGTAATCCCTACATTGTAACTACCATATACTGTATTACCACCTTGTACGGCATCAATAGTTTGGTTACTATTACTAACTGTAATAGCTAGTGTAGGAGAAGCTACAATTGACATTGGACTGATTCCTGCATCCATATCTTCTTGTGATAATTCTACTTCATCTCCTCCGAAACCACCAAAGCTATCGCCAACTGACTCGGTATTCTCAGAAGTACTATTATTTTCCTTCACCACCCACTCATCCTGAATAGTCACTGCACTAGTTTTAAGTGCTAATGAGGGATTAATCGCAATGATTCCCATCAAAAGGAGAACGACCATGCAACTTAGAGGAATACTATAAGAAACTAAATATTTATTATTACATAAGCCTATTGGAATACAATGTAGCTTATGAAGTTTACGTTTCTTGTAGTGCATGATCGCCCTCCTTTTGCCAAGTTTTTTGGTGGTATGACTACATGAATCCACAGCGCAGTCATACCGTGCTAGATTTATATAACCTCCGAGGGGTGTCATTCTTAGCAACGCAAAAGTAAAAACGACACCGCAGGGGTGTCTAGCCAAATTATGCAACCAAACCTTTACGATTTGCAGCAAAATCCTGCGATGTCGTTTTCGGCTGCAAAATTGCCATAAAGGCTCAGCATAATTTAACTAGACATCTTCATTATATCACAAACTTTCATTCGTCAAGCAAATCATCTCGCAATTATGCGAGCCTCGGAGCGCTATCACTTCGCGCAAGAGCTCATATCCAACCAACCGAGCACCTAGCTCATTATTACACCACATCCGCCCCGTTTTTACCATTGACTTTTTACATAAACTATGCTACAATCGTAACATAGGTTAGTTTTGAATGGTGGTTAAAAACTTGCACATTGAAAGGAGAGATCAGAATCATGCTCAGAAATATCCTCAGATATCTGAAAGGCTGGTTTACCCACACTTCGTTTGGCGAATCTTGCGCCGACGTCTGGAGTCAGATCAAGTACTACAAGCCGCTCCTGGATAAGGAGAAGCGTGCCGAGATCCGGCCCAAGTTCAAGAAACTGGTTAAAGATCGGAAAAAGGGGTCGCTGCTCAGATGGCTGAAGCCTGGGATCATCCTCGGTTGGATTGCAATTCTCGGTGGCGTTTTCTGCGCCATCCCGGAGCATCATCTGTTCCTGGCATTACTCTGCATCGGTGGCGGGCTCATCCCGGCGGTTATTCTACCGCTCGTCAATTCTTGGCAGCTACGTGAGATTTTTCACGAAGTCGACCGGAGCTTGTACGGCAAGCCTACCGCTACGAAGCAGAGCGCTCAGCCGCAGGGGATCAATGCTCAGAAGACCGCCGCCGTAGGCACGGCCGCCAACCCGATTCAGTCCGGCATCACGCCTCGTCGCAAATCCCTCCACTCCTAACCTTCGCCGTCTCTAGCAATAGAGGCGGCTTTTCCTTGCCCCAGCGCACGATAAATATCGCCCCGAAACTTTCTAATCATTGCATTTCTCATATATAATGTTATAATAGCAATATGATTTATCTCGATCACGCCGCTGCCACTCCTGTCACGCCGAAGGCACTCCAGGCCATGCTGCCTTATTTTTCTGAGCACTTTTTTAATCCTTCCGCGCCCTACCTCCCGGCGAAGCGTGTCCGTGAGGCCTACGAATCTGCCAAGGACGACCTCGCCCATGTCATCGGTGCAAAGGGTGTCGATCTGGTCATCACCGGTGGCGCCACCGAGTCGATCAATCTCGCTTTTACCGCCTGTCGGCACAAGGCTCTCACGCTCGTCACCGAGCACGCCGCCGTTCTCGCCGCCGCGAGCCAGCATCATTCTACCTTGATTAAGGTCAATAAAAATGGCTTGATCGATCTCGACGATTTTCGCAAGAACTTGTCTAGTGAAGTAGATTTCGTTTCGATTTCTTTGGCAAATAACGAACTCGGCACTATCCAGCCCCTCGCCGAAATTGCCGAAATCATCCGCACCGAACGCCAACGCCGCCTCAGTCATGGCATCCCAACTCCGCTCTATCTTCATTCCGATGCTTCGCAGGCGCTCAATCTACTCGATATTAATGTCGCCCGTCTCGGCGTCGACCTCTTGACCATTAACGCCGCGAAATGTGGCGGTCCGAAAGGCGTCGGCGCCCTCTACGTTGCGCATAATGTCAAACTTACGCCGCTCAATCTTGGTGGTGGCCAGGAACGCGGCTTGCGTAGCGGTACCGAAAACGTCCCCGGTGTCATCGGTTTTGCTGTTGCCGCTACCGAAGCCAAATCACATCTCAATGGTAATCGCAAGAAGTATCAAGACATGTCACAGGCTATTCATCAAGAGCTCACACAACTCCCTCCCGAGATCCCAGTGCGATTCCTAGGCAATCCGAAGCATCAGCTCGCTAGCTTTTGCCCGGTTTCTTTCCCGGGTCTCGACGCCGAACGGCTGATTTATCGCCTCGAACAGCGCGAAGTTTACGTTTCTACCGGTGCTGCTTGTGCCGCGAACAAAGGTAGCAAATCTCACGTCCTCACCGCGATTGGTCTGACCGATGCTGAGGTCGCTGGCTCTCTCCGCATCTCGCTCGGCAGCACGAACGACCTCGCCCAGGTCCAGCAAGCCGCTCAGATTCTCCGCACAGAAGTCATCGCCGAGTACCGGAGGGTGCATTCATGAGTAAAAAAGTCTTCCTCGGTATGTCGGGCGGCGTCGATTCGTCAGTCTCCGCCGTCTTGCTCAAGGAGCAGGGCTACGACGTCACCGGCATCTACATGAAAAACTGGTCCAAAGATCTCCCCGGCATGAAATGCCCCTGGGCGGAAGATCTGGCCGATGCCAAGCGCGTCGCCGTGCAGCTCGATCTCGATTTCGAGGTCTGGGATTTCGAGGCTGATTACAAGCAAAAAGTCGTCGACTACATGCTCACCGAGTTCCAGCAGGGTCGCACGCCCAATCCTGACGTCATCTGTAACGAGCTGGTAAAGTTCAAACTTTTCTACGAGCGCGCCATGGCGCGCGGCGCAGACTTCATCGCCACGGGGCATTATGCTCGGGTGAGCAAATCTGATGAGAATGCACCATTTGCTGAGAAAATCGGGAATCATAACGAGACAGACCAGCACAACTCTCTCCTCTTTCGCGCCATCGACGAAAACAAAGATCAGACTTATTTCCTCTACCGCATGAGCGATGAGGCTACTGCGCATACCCTTTTCCCAGTTGGCGCTATGACGAAGCCTGAGGTGAAGCAGCTCGCCGCCGCACGCGGTCTCGACGTCGCCACGAAGAAAGAATCTATGGGCGTCTGCTTCGTCGGCGAAGTCGGTATGAAAGATTTTCTCCGCGAATATCTCAGCGCTCAGCCGGGTGAGATCCGCGAAGCCGAGACAGACCAAATCCTCGGCTACCACGAAGGCGCTATTTTCTACACCATCGGCCAGCGCCACGGCCTCTATCTCGGCGGCGGCCTACCATATTATATTGTCCAGAAAGACCTCCCGAGCAACATTATTTACGTTTCCAAGAATCTCAATTATCCCAACCTCTGGGCTAGGGAACTAAAGCTCGAAGATCTTCATCTCCGTAACGGCCTCACTCCTGGCGATTTAGCGCAATGCTCAGATCTCCGTGTCCGCCTCCGTCACCGCGCCCCGCTCATCCTGACCCAATTCTCCGGCAACCAGCTGCTTTTCCCCGAGCCCATTAAACGTCCCGCGCCCGGCCAATCCGCCGTCTTCTACTCTGGCAAAATCTGCCTTGGTGGCGGCGTCATTGCTGAATAGCTGGGTATATTTAGCTTCAAAACTAATGACTTTCGCCCCATAATAAGGTATAATATATCCTATGAATGCAAACGAAATCCGCCAAAAATTCCTAGATTTTCAAGTTAAGCATGGACACAAGGTTGTCCCGCCCGCCCCGCTCGTACTCGAGAACGACCCTACTACCCTTTTCACCGGCTCGGGCATGCAGCCGCTTTTGCCGTATCTCTTGGGTCAGCCCCATCCCGAGGGCACTCGCCTCACCGATTCACAGCCCTCTCTGCGCTTGCAAGACATCGAGGACGTCGGCGACCCGCGCCATACTACGGTTTTCGAGATGCTCGGCAACTGGTCGTTGGGCGATTATTTCAAAGAAGAGCAGATTACGAATTATTTTGAGTTCTTGACCAAAGAAATCGGCCTCGACCCGGAGCGGATTTACGTTACTTGTTTCATCGGCAATGAGAAATATGGTATCCCGAAAGACACCGAGGCTGCCGAGATTTGGCAAAAAGTCTTTAAAAAGGCTGGTATCGACGCTAAGATTGCCGAAATCGGCTCTGCTGCCAACGGCAATAAACGTGGTATTAAGCCTGGTGAACGCATCTTCTTCTATGATGACAAAGAAAACTGGTGGAGCCGCGGTGGCGGCATCGAGACTACTCCGCTCGGTGACCCTTGTGGTCCCGATTCTGAAGTCTTCTACGACTTCGGTGAAGACAAGCAAGACGTCGAAAAATACGGCCAGTCCCACCCTGCAAGCGACGGCGCCCGCTTCATGGAAATTGGTAACCAAGTCTTCATGCAGTACCGCCGCAAGGAAGACGGCAGCTTCGAGGAGCTCGAGCACAAGAATGTTGACTTCGGTGGTGGCTTAGAGCGCCTCGCTGCGGCCGCGATGGGCAGTTTTGACGTTTTCAAGATTTCTCTCATGGCGCCGATTATCGAGAAGCTCGAAGAAATTTCTCACAAGAGCTACGATACCAACACTGACGAAATGCGCATAATTGCCGATCATCTCCGTGGCGCCTATCTCCTAGCCGCCCAGGGCCTCACGCCTTCTAACAAGGCTCAAGGTTACGCTTTGCGCCGCCTCGTCCGCCGCGCCGTGCTCAAGGCTCTCGATCTTGGCATTGGCCAGGATTTCCTCGCCCAGATCATTCCGATTATTGCCGAGAATTACACCGAGCTCTCCGACGACATCCTCCCGAACCGCCAGAACGTCCTCGCCGTCCTTACCAAAGAGGAAAATGCCTTCCGCAAGACCATCAGCAAAGGCGTCAAAGAGCTCCAGAAGCTCGGTAAGGATCAGCTTCTCACCGGTGCGGAACTTTTCAAACTCCAAGACACCTACGGCTTCCCGCTCGAGCTGAGCGTCGAGGAGGCCTACAAGCTCGGTATCCAGCTTTCTGAGGATTATCAAGCCGAGTTCGAGCAGGCTCTAAACGAGCAGCGCGAGCGCAGCAAGACCGCTAGTAAAGGCATGTTCAAGGGTGGCCTCTCCGACACTAGCGACCAGACCGTTAAATATCACACCGCCTGCCATCTCTTACTCAAGGCTCTCCAGCAAGTCGTCGACCCCTCTATCAGTCAGAAGGGTAGCAATCTCACTCCCGAGCGTTTGCGTTTCGATTTTAATGTCGATCATAAGCTCACTCCCGAAGAACTCCAGGCTATCGAAGATCAGGTTAATGTCTGGATTTCGCAAGATCTCCCCGTCGTCTATGCCGAATATGACAAAGATTACGCTTTCGACCAGCTTCATGCTCAGGGTTCCTTCCGCGACCGCTACCCCGACCGCGTGACCGTCTACGCCATCGGCCGCGGTGGTGATACTCCCGAATCTCTCACTGAAGTTGTCTCTATGGAAATTTGTGGCGGCCCGCACGTCTTGCGCACCGGTGATCTCGGTCATTTCAAGATTACTAAAGAAGAATCTTCTAGCGCCGGCGTCCGCCGCATCAAAGCCATCTTAGAATAGGATAGCCTCAGTGGTGGGTAAGCAGAAATTAACCAAACAGCGTCGCGAGGACAAGGCCACTTCTTGGCAAAATCCCGTTATCAACTATTTTACTAATAAGTATCCTCGTTTTCGCTTCAGGCGTCAGCCTCGTTCACAGCAAAAGCATCTCGAGCACCAGATGATGACGATGCTAGCTTTCTTCAGTATTTCGATCGGCCTCTGGGAGAACTTCCGCCAGCTCTGGCTTCAGGGCAACGGTTTCTCAGCCACCGAAGTCAGCAATATTATTAGTATCGGCACTGTCGTTGGTGCGATCGGCGTAGTTTTTGTCGGCAAGTTCATCAAAATGCCCCAGCTCAAGCGTTTCATGACCATCACCCTCGCCTTCCGCTGTCTGAACTTCCTCATTCTCGCCATCCTGAACGGCACTGGCCTCCGCATTTTGATCGACATCTTCTCCATCACCGAGATTTTCACTGGTCTTCTCTTCCTGATCGCGATTTACCCGCTTATCACGACCTTCATCAAGAATAACGACATTTACAGCCGCCGTCGCCTCGTCGAATATCTCTTCCGCGACATCGGCATTCTGATTGGCGGCATCTTCATCGGTCAGCAGCTCGGCAATTTCGTTTTTGATTATAATGCTTGTCTCTTGCTCGCGACCGGCTTCCTGATCGTCGCCACGGTTATCATGTATCGGCTGAAGCTCCACGTCACCGAGAAAGCTCCTGAGAGCAACTTCTCCGCCGTCAAATTCGTCTTGCGTAACAAAATCCAACGCATCTACATGATCTATATTTTGTTATCAGAGACCTCTGCTGGCGTCGCCATCGGCCTCAAAATGCTCATGCTCACAGATATGTTCGGCTTCTCCGCCGGTATCGCGACCAATTACCTCCTCATCGTCGGGTTGATTTCTGACGTCCTCGGCATCCTGGCACTCAAATATTTCACTCCGAAGAACGATTATCTCACCCTCTCGATTAAATTCGGCATCCGCTTCGTCATCTTCAGCCTCGCCGCCATCTCGGATAATTATTTCCTCTCGTTTCTCGCGCTGACCTGGATGATCCTCAGCAGCACCGCCTACGAGAACATTACCGACGGCTACTATGTCAATTCGGTCGACAATCGCTACCAGTTCAAATACAACACTATTCGCCACGTCATGCAATATCTCGGCGCTGCGATCGGCACCTTTCTCTGTGGCCAAGTCTTCGGCTTCGGCCCGGCGGCCGTCTTCGGGCTGTCTGCCTTCATTATCGTCGCTCAGATGGTGCCGGCGTACTATCTCATATTTTTACGCCAGAAGGTTTTGTTTCGCGAGATACCTTTTTCTCAGGACTCCCGGAGGTTACGACCGAGGATGAGCGCCCGAGACCCGCGACGGCGGGCTCGAGGGACGCGACCTGAGAAAAAGCGTGTCCGTGAAACATAGGCTAATTTCTACAAGACAGTGCTATCTAATCGTGCTATAATGAAACAATGGATGCGATTTTGCGAGGTTTGAATCCGCCCCAGGCGGAAGCTGTAAAAACTACCGAAGGCCCAGTTTTAGTACTGGCTGGCGCCGGGTCAGGGAAGACCAAGGTTCTCACTCATCGCATCGCGAATATCATTGCGCACGGCACTCGCCCCGATCAGATTCTGGCCGTTACTTTTACGAATAAGGCTGCCAAAGAAATGCGTGTGCGCCTCTGGAATCTCTTAGAAAAGCAGCGTACTGGCGCCGCTCAAGTCGATTTAGAAGCTCCAGAAGGCCTTTCTCGGAGCACAGAGGGGTACCACGGCGCTTTTGTGCAAAATCCCTCAGAAGCCTCAAAAACCGCTCCAAATCGCAACTTTATGAAATACATGGGTACTTTTCACGGTATTTGCGTGCGAATTCTCCATATCGAGCACCAGGCCGCCGGCATCGGTGCCAATTTCACGATTTACGATACTGATGATCAGCTCACTCTGATTCGCCGCATCATGCGCGAGATGAAGCTCACCGCTGACAAGACTCTCACTCCGAAGAGCGCTCAGAACGCCATCAGTCACTATCAGAATCTCGGTCTGAAGCCTGCCGACGCCAAGCGCGAAGCTTATTATCCTAATCAGAAACGTACCGCTGAGATCTACGAGCGCTACGAGCAAGAGAAGCGCGCTGCTGATGCTCTCGATTTTGACGATCTCCTCAGTAAGACTGCCGAGATGTTCGAGCAAAACGCCGAAGTTCGCCACAAGTGGCAGGATCGGTTTAAATATATCCTGATCGATGAGTATCAGGACACCAACGCCGTCCAGTACAAGCTCATCAAGAGTCTCGTCAATAAAGACCGCAATATCTGCGTCGTCGGTGACGACTGGCAGTCGATTTACTCGTGGCGCGGCGCCGATTTTACCAATATTCTTAATTTTGAGCGCGATTTTCCGGGCGCCAAGGTGATCAAGCTTGAGCAGAATTACCGCAGCACCGGCAATATTCTCGCCGCCTCGCAGAAGATTATCGATCAGAACAAGACTCGCACCGAGAAGACTCTTTTCACCGAAGCCGGCGATGGCGAACCAGTCACGATCGAAGGTGTCGTAGACGAAGTCGCCGAGGCGAATTACGTCGCCCGCCAGATTCTCAATCTCGAGCCGAAGCTCGGTAGTTTCAGTGATTTTGCCGTCCTCTACCGCACGAATGCACAGTCCTCCGCCTTTGAGAAAGCTTTCATCGCTGCCAAAATTCCGTATAAAATCATCGGTGGCGTCCGCTTCTACGACCGTAAGGAAGTGAAAGACGTCCTCGCCATTCTCAAGCTCATCGTTAATCCGCTCGACCGCGTCAGTTTCGAGCGCGTCGTGAAAAACATTCTCTCTGGTATCGGCCCTGCGTCGATCGAGAAGATTTTTACCTATCTCAATGAACATCCCGAGTATAACCTTGCCAATCTCGGCGATCTCAAGCTCTCGGCCAAGGCTCAAGCCGGTGTCACGAAGCTTGAACACTTCCTCTGCAAAATGCAGTCTGACCAAGCCATTACCGCCGCAGAAATCATCGAGCAGATCGTCGAGCAGTTTAATTTTGGCTCGCTCCTACGCACCGACACGCCGGACGGGGAAGAGCGCATGCAGAATATTGAGGTTCTCGCCAGTAATGCCAGCGTCTACGATACACTCGAAGAATTCCTCGAAGACGCCGCATTGCTCAGCTCCGCCGATGCGATGCCAATGACCCGAGAGCAACAGAAGCTTGCTTCTAGTGCCGAGGGGAAGTCGGCATCTCTGGCGGGAACGCCAGAATCCGCCGGCGATAATGCCGTCTCACTCATGACCCTCCACGCCGCCAAAGGACTCGAATTCCCGGTCGTCTTCATGGTCGGTCTTGAGGAAGGACTTTTCCCGAGCAGCCGCTCCGATGGTTCCACTGACGAACTCGAAGAAGAGCGCCGCCTCGCCTACGTCGGCATGACTCGCGCTATGCAGCAGCTTTTCCTCACTTTTGCTGGTTCGCGCTACAGTTTCGGCGGACGCAATTATAGCTCACCTTCTCGCTTCCTTCTCGAGCTTGGCTACGAACCTTACGGCGCCGGCAACTTCGGCGATTCCGGCCTGTTCCACAGTGCTAGTGAGAATTTCGGTATCCTCGGCGGCGACCCAGATGGGGAATTTGGCGAACCCACGATCAGAACCGATGATTTTAGCGATTTCGACTCTGATTTCGATCCTTTCCCAGAAGACTTACCGGTTTGGGAAGGCTAAGGCGCGCAATGGTTTTTGCATAGAGCTTTAAATAGTTTTCTAAAAGTTATGACAATTCTTGTTTTTGTCGTACACCCGCGCCAAGTATCATGCTCTCATAATTACACAACAAAAATAACCATAATTCCACGTATAAAGTCCCTGTGACTTATAATTCTAAGTGCAACATAAGTGTAATCAAGAGAATAGGAGGTA
>CAYOSC010000012.1:0-32036 GCA_964406525.1 uncultured Candidatus Saccharibacteria bacterium
ACTAGTATGTCTCATTTTTATAGCGGTTATGTTGCACTTGAGGGTTGAATGGAGCTCTAAACTATTGACATAAATAGTAATGTGTGCTATAATGGAAGGTAGAGAGTAAGATCTGGTTCTTTAACACTCTCAAAATTTACTAAAAGGTGGTTTTATCTATGACGTTCGACCTGGAAAACATTCGGAAGTATCTGGATAGCAAGGACACCGAGATCACGACAGCTTTCGCGGCTGGCTACTGTCGGGCGATGGCTGACTGCGGCTATGTCGTGACGGATCGGCTCGACAAGCCGATTATGTATGTGCGGCAACAGATTCTCAGGGAAGAGGCCAAGCAGTACAAGCGGGGCTGGGATGAGGCTGAGGCGATTTGCCAGTTGTTTGATGCCCGAAAGAACGATTTCCGCGCCATGATACTGGATTGCGAGAGCGTGAATGACAGCGGCGAAGAGATAGACATCGTGACCGGCGAGCCGATTAAGAGTCCGGAAGAGCATAGGTCTTATCCCTTTTTCGAGTCTTCCTGCGGTGATGATGGGCGTGATTATGAAGTCGCCTATGTCGAGCTGACCAGCGTGACGGGCGACAAATATCGGGCTTTCAAGGACGATCGCCCCCTGATTGCCTATCTGCTGTGGCAGGACATCCAGATTTGCGACCCGATTAATGGGGTATACCTCAAGGAGTCTCAGCCCGGCGGCAAGCTGGAAGAGTATGCCGATGTGATAACGCGGGCGCTGATGGAAACAGTGCTGAGCGCAAAGTCGGTTAAGTGCTCTGAGGTGGAGGAGCCGGTCGCCGACACTGATTCGGATTTCTGACTGAGTCCACTGTGACCAATGTAAGCGAAGAAAAGAGAGTGTAATAACAAAAGGCTCAGAGTGATCTGGGCCTTTTTGCTATCTTTTGAAAGTGGGATGTGACCGGAGACTGTGTGAAGTTCAGCTCTAAGAAGGTGCGGCATAAAAAATATTCCCCATGGCTGAGGAATATTTTTATGAGATAGACTAGTCTTCGACGACTACGCCCATGGAACGGGCAGTGCCGGCGATGACCTTCACAGCGCCATCCATGTCGATAGCGTTGAGCTGACCCATCTTGACTTTGGCGATTTCTTCGAGATCGGCGCGAGAAATCTTGCCGACTTTCTCGAGGTTGGGCTTGCCGGAGCCCTTTTCGATTTTGATCTTTTCACGGATCAGATCATCAACTGGCTGACCGAGACAAGTCCAATCGAAGGTACGATCATCGTAGACTTTGATGTGGACGATGACGTTCTTGCCCATGAACTCTTTGGTCTTTTCGTTGAACGGATTGATGAAATCCATCATGTTGAGCCCCCACTGGCCGAGGGTAGAACCGACTGGAGGCCCAGCGGTAGCTTTACCGCCAGGAATGCGGAGTTTGAGATTCCCAATTACTTGTTTTGCCATAATATTATATCCTTCATCTGGGCTAGAAGCTCCCAGAAACGATTAATTAATCGTGCGTAACCTCCTTATTGTACAGCGAGAGAGCGAAAAAGTCAAGAAAACCGCCTCTCGCGAGGAGGGGCGGTTAGGGCTGGAATCACTTATGGCAGCGACGCATGTCGATCATGGCCGGCATAGAGATAAGCTGACCGTTGAACAGGCGCTTGGGGTAGGTCTGGCGGGTCAGATAGAAATCATCATACACGCCGGGCATTGTGTCAACCCATTGACCGAGAGCATAAGAACTGCAAAGCAGATCTTGCTCCTGGGTACCGCCAGAGACGGTCACGAGCACATGGGCGATTGGCTGATCGTCCAGCATGAGCGTAGTTCCGATCATGCCGTAGCGATTGACGAAGCCGCAGTCATCAGCCTGGTAATCATTTTCGTGCGGATGGCTCGGGACTGACTGAATGCCCTCGGCCGGGCCGGAAAATAAGGTGGGACTGAACTCGCTCTGGATCATGTCAATACCGCAGGCAGCCTTGAGGGCGGAATAGCCATACGTGCTGACGAGGTAGCCTTCGCTATCGATGATCGCGTGTTCGCCGTTGCGCCGGATGGGATAGCAGTGCTCGAGGATGCATTGCTCATGCTCCTTGTCGTGGGCGAAGATTTTGGCAGCACTGTTGCTTACCAGATAGACGGTAATGCGGATAGTGCCGCTCTTGATGTT
This sequence comes from uncultured Candidatus Saccharibacteria bacterium, assembly GCA_964406525.1. GTDB lineage: Bacteria > Patescibacteriota > Saccharimonadia > Saccharimonadales > Saccharimonadaceae > Nanosyncoccus. The sequence goes on from CAYOSC010000012.1 coordinate 2,149, forward strand.
GAGCTCGAGCGCTTTCTCACGGGCACTTTTGCGGATGGTATCGAGCATGATTTGGGCGAAATCGTTGGGTGTGTTTGATACAGAATTGACGGACATGACGAATCCTCCTTTGAAATCCAGCGGAAATTTAAGGTACTGTCTCTATTATAGCACATATTTGCTATTTTGTCCATACTTTTAATGATTTTTGGGCTGATTTTGCAAATAGATGCCGTTTTTTAGCTCTGTGGTGTAAAGTTCTATAATGTAGTGTCTGATTCTTGAAGAAATTGGAGGTAATCTTGTAGAAAGGGGGCTTGCGAGAGATATTTGGGCCACATATTGAGATAATGGCCGTGGCGGCGGTCGGAGGGGTCGCCGTAGGAGCCGGCGTGCAGAGCGTCAAGATAGAGTGGAGTGCCAAAAGCGCCGAGAGCGACCCATTGGCTGGGGAGGGCGAGGGGTGTGATACTGGACTGAGCTTCGACGGCGCCGAGCCAGGCGCGTTGCTCAGCGTCGCGGCAGAAATTATACTGGTAATTACCGTCCTGCGAGTCGCAGAGGTCGACGGTAATATTTGAGTCGAAAATGGTGGAAATTTGGTAGGCGGAGGGCTGGAGGGTAGAAAAATCGGGTGCGGAGGAGCCGGTGAGCGCGAGCGCTGTGGGCGGAGTGTTGGCGATGGAAGAGCTGGCATTGAGGCAGAGGAGAGGCTTGGCTTGGACATTGGCGTAATAAGGATGGTCGACCAGTGCGCCAGAGCGAAGGGCTTGGAGAAAATCGGCGTGACGGCGGTAACGCTGAGCGGTGCCGGCGAAGGAGAAGAGGGCGCTGGAGGGGGTAAGCTCGAGATGAGGCTGAGTGGCGAGCTGATTGAGAGTGATTTGAAGGACGGTGGGTAGACGGAGGCTCTCGAGATGATAACCTTTGCCGAAACGCGCGATCGGCGAAGATTGCGAGGCGCTAGACATAAGGTAATCAGGCAAATAATACCAAAAACCGTGGGTGCGGCTACGATAATAGGAGGCGATGAGGGTTTGAGCTTCGCTACGGATGAAAGCAAGAGCAACGGTATGATTCCCAGCCGTAAAAGGCGGCGTGAAAGCTAGAGCGAGCTTAGCAAAAGTTGTAGCGTAGGTCGGGACGAGGCCGATTTTCTCGAGATATTTGACACTGAGATCGAAAGGCTGCCCGTTGAGGAGGACAGGGTCGTTGTAGAATTTGCCATGCCGAAGAAAAGACTTGGCTTCGTGCGGGGTGAGGCGATAGAGTGAATCGGAAATGCGAGTTTGGCTGGATTTGAAGATGGACATGGTTATATTATAACACAGATTAGGGGAGAAAATATCTACCGACCTTCGGTAGATATTTTGCAGATAATGTGTGTCGATTATTGGAGTTTTTGGACTTGGAGCGCGTCGAGCTCGACCGGAGTCTCGCGGCCAAACATAGAGACCATGACTTTGAGCTTGCCCTTGGTGGTGTCGATCTCGGCGACGGTGCCCTCGAAACCTTTGAATGGACCGTCGATGATGGAAACGACTTCATTAATTTCGTAATTGACACTGTATTTGGGATCTTCTACACCCATGCGTTTCTTGATTTTGGTGATTTCGGCGTTGGAAACTGGGGTAGGCTGAGTGCCATTACCGATGAAACCGGTGACGCCAGGAGTGTTGCGGACCATGTACCAAGTTTCGTCAGAGAGGCACATTTCGATCAAGACGTAGCCTTGGAAAATTTTGCGGTCGACGACTTTGCGCTTGCCGTTTTTGATTTCGATTTGTTTCTCTTTCGGGACGATGGCGTCGAAAATCTTGCCGTCGACTTCCCCACTCTCGACGTGTTCTTTGATGCTGTTTGCGACTTTGTCTTCGTAGCCGCTGTAGGTGCTGATCGCGTACCAGGCGCGATCGGTGTTTTCGTAACGGTTTACTGCCATTTTTATCTCCTATTTAAATAATAAATCAAATATGAAGGTGAAGAAGACGTCGAGTAAGGTCAAGAAGACCATGAAGAGGGCGACGTAGACGAGGACGGCGAGGGTCATCTTCCAGGTGGCTTTGCGGTTGGGCCAGCGGACTTGGCGGATTTCGCGCCAGGAGTCGCGCAGGTAGCGGCCGAAAGCGACGAACGGGCGGGCGAGGACGAAATAGCTCTTGACTGGGCGTTCTTCGTCGGATTTCTGAGATTTTTTGAGAGCTTTGCGCTCTTTGCGGCTAAGTTTCTTCGGCTTGTTGAGCTCGGCGTCGGCTTTGTCGACGGGGAGCGCCTCAGTCTTGCCGGTCTCCGTCACGATGAGCTCTTCCTTGACGTTGGCGTCTTGAGGATGGGCTGCGGTGTCAGGGCGGCTAGGCTTAGCAGAGATTTTGGTAATGTGTTGGCTGGTATTGGCCTTGCCGACGGCGGCTTTGAGCTGGTCGGTCTTGGCATTCTTGGTGCGATTCGACATGCGACTCCTTTCTTCGTACCTTACTGGTGGACTTTAGTTGATAAACTATGAGATAATTTGGAGTTAGCCCTCCTGCGCTGTTTATCAAAAAAAGTCTGATACCAGACTTGTCAATATGATTGTAGCATAGTTCGTCAAGAATGTAAATGAAAAATGGGGCAGCTTGCTATTATTCTGCGGAGATGTGGTAATATGCTGACTGATAAAAATGGGCGGCCAAAAGATTTGGTCGCCCGAGGTGTATGGGTTTACTGCGAAACCTTAGCCGTTGGAATCGTCCTGGTCGTCAGGATTGTCCTGGCTGGGCTCGTCGTCGGCTGTAGCCTCCTCGTTGGGGGTGCTTCCCCGCTTGGCTTCGGCCAGGTGGCGCTGGCGGATGGCTTCGGCGGCTTTCCGGACGGCGTCGTTGCCACCTTCCTGGAAGAAGGCCGGAACACCCCAGCTACCACGCTGTTCGCAGACCAGGCTGTGATTGGGGCTGCTATCCAGGAAAGTGATAGGGTCGAAGGTGGGCTGGATGCCCAGGCTGATGAAGGTGAGATAGGAGCGGTCGATCTGCCCGATGGAACAGACGACGTGAAACTCGCAGAAATCGGGGTCGTCGATGAAGTACTGGGCGGCAACCGCATCCTCTTTATAGCCGCTCATGGCTTCGGGGTGCATGAAAATGCAGGACGGGTCTATGCCGCGTTTGACGAGGTAGTAATAGCCGGCTTTGGCCAGAGGCACGTTATCATTTCCGGCGTGGATACCGCCAACGGTAACGATGTGGATTTCGTCGTAGTTATCTTCAATCAGACTGATGATTTCGAGAGCCTTGTCGAGGCGCTTAGCATACTCGGGGCCGGGGTCGCCACTGGGTAGCAACGGATGCTGGGCTTTGACCAGAATCAGAGCATTGCCGCCGTCGCGATTGCGACGATTGAGCATGTTGGTGCGGGCGATGTACTCAGCTTGGTACAGCTCGTAGGTACGGTCGTCCATCCAAGGCTGACGCGGGCGGTCGAAGAGCAGTTGTTCGAGATCTAACATAAGGCATTCTCCTTTTGGAAAAATTTGGCTCACAGTAAACTGTGAAGGATCTATTGCGCAAAATGGGCAATTACTTTAATTGTAGCATACTTTGTCTAAAAAGTCAATATAAAAATGCAGAAATGCGCCAGGATTGTCAAATGATTGAGCTAATTTTCGTGTTTTTGGTGGAGAAAAGCTGGATTTTTGTGAGGAAATGTGCTAAAATGAAAGTACGAATGGGGATTCGCCAAGTGGTAAGGCAGTGGGTTCTGGTCCCACCATTCGGGGGTTCGAATCCCTCATCCCCAGCCATAAAGAACCCTTTGATGAGTCAACCATCTCATCAAAGGGTTTTTTAAGAGAGCAGATGATCTTTTCACCGTCAAAATACAGGTTCGAGAATAGTAGTCCAATGATTTGACGCTTTTCATCTATAGATCCTCGCCGAAATAGCTCAGGTGCGTTCTCGAAGATAGCTAACAGGTACTGAATAGTGATATAGAAGTTTGTATCTGCACTATCTAGCCTTTCTTCTTGCATAGCAACTTCCTTTAATTCCTCAGCATATCTAGCTGTATGCTCCTCATATTCCTCCTTTGTAATATACTGGTCCATCCAAGCATCATAACTTTTTGCTTGGCGGTTCGATAGTTGTTTGCGTTTGGCAATTAGCTTCTTGCGTTCAGCTTCATAATATTCATTTTTAGCGTCGTGAGTAGAGCGAAGTTCTTGTTTTAGCTTTGCCATTTTATCTGCCGGAATTACGAGCAGATTGAGAAAATGAGCAATAGCTTCTGTGATTTGCTCTTCACGAATAGTTTTTACAGCACAAGTATGCTCTTTCTTGCCGTCTGTACAGTGGTAGTAGGCATATTCGTGAACATTGCCGTTCTTTTGCTTTTTCTTCTTAAAGTCTGGCGTAACAGAGCAGCCACAAATGGAGCAGTCAATAAGTCCGCGATAGATTGCAGAAATACCGTCATATCGTCTGCGTTTAGTACTATGTCCGTTTAAGATGTCCTGATTGGTGTAAAATAGCTCATCACTGATCAGGTGGTCATAGATATGCGGGTACTCTTTACTAGTTTTCTTATCTGTCATAAAGCCGATATAGAACTTATCTGTCAAAATACTATGGACACGACTCTTAGAAAACCTAGTACCATATTCGCTGTTTAGTTCCTTTGCTAGGGATTGACACGAGTATGTTCCGGCAGAGTATCTTTCGTGTAGCTCTCTAGCAATAGTGGCTTCTGGCTCTTTCAGCATTACGACTTTAGCTTTCTTATCTGCCACTTTCACAAAATGATAGCCATACGGGGCGCACCACGGTAGTTCGCCACGCTCTAGTTTATTATATTTTGTATTCATCCCATCTTCTTTGGCTCGGTTCAAGTATTCTTGCCCCACAAACACTTTGACGTTCCAGGTAGTCAGGTCTGAGGCTGGACTATCTTTATGTAAGATTAAATGTTCATCTACAAGGTGTATTTTTAGACCATTCTGTAAGCGTAGATTATCTACCTCAACGGCGTCACGAAAGCACCTAGTAATACGGTCGGTACGAAAGGCGATTAAGTTCTTTGGTCCATTAGGCTTTTTAAGCTCTGCTATCATTTCATTGAATTTCTTACGCTCTTTGTAGCTACCTCCAGTTTCGCCAATAGCATACTCTTTAACAATAATTAGACCATTGTCTTTAGCATACTGCCGTGCTCTAGGTAGTTGTATTTCATCTATAGATAACCCCTCTTTTTCTTGCCTAGCTGTAGAAACGCGGGCGAAAATAATACATTTGTTGTCATTATTCTTAGCCATTTACTCTGCTGTCCTCAATTAACTTATCAATGTCTGCTTTCTTAAAGAGAAATGCCTTGCCTACCTTGTATCCGTTTAACTTTTTTGACTTAACCCATCTATAAGCCGTGATTCGGCTAATCTTAAAGAGCTTACAAACATCCTCAATTTTATAGAAATTATCATCTTCCATAGTTATCATTGTATATCAATATCGCTCATTTTGTCAATATAATCCTCAAGCTTTACAGGGATAAATGCTTCTAATTGCTTATAGATTTCATCAAAGTTGATCAGGGTTTTAGTCGGCATCTTCAATTTCTTAATGTCGTTCATCAGGTCAAACCATTGTTTATCTGTAGCCTCAATAAGATTCCTGAAGTCTCTACATCCAGTTTCGCTAAGAATTGCCCTAGCAGCAAGTGCCTTAAGCTTTAATGGTAATGAGGCTTTTGGATTGAGTACGTTTAGAGATTCCATAAAGCTAGTAATGTCCAAGTTACACTTAGCTACAATAGGGATATTATCATCGATCTCGTGCATTTTATTGATCAGGAGCTGTTTGCTGATATCTGAGTTGTATAAGTCCCTAAAAGTAGGGTTGGGCGAAATAATCCCAGTTTTTACCAAGTTTTGCTTGATTGCCGTCTTAGTTTCTAGCCTATATTCTAATCGGAGTACCTGAAAGGGCTCAATGAGTTCTAACTGATTAAAGAAATTTGCTTGCAGGACGTTATCTTCTTCAATCCTGCCTCTTTTGCTGAGATTGCAGCGTTTTAATTCCTTGCACTTATCATAAGTACAAAAACAGTCGACTAGACTATAAAAGTTGCAAGATTCGCCACCATTTTTATACTTAGATACATTCGTATTCTTATGACCGCTAATATTGGACTTGTACATTAGACGAATAACGGATGACGGGGCAGTACCGTCAGTATAGACAATATTCTTGCAATAATCGATATGCTTAACATCGCATTGAGCAACGAACTCTGGGGACACATATACACCCATTAGCTGTAACCTCCTAGAGATACGGAGGCATAATGCATCAAAGTCTTTGTCTGATAGCTCGCTAAAGTTATTGCCAAAAAAGAGCTTGGGTGCGGAAAATTGGACATACATAGTTTGTCGTAAAGTACCATTTTTGTTATTGGTGCGAATAGTAAGATACGGTAAGTATCCCCATTGCTGCTTATCTTTTTCGGTCGGGTTATTGATAAGCGTCTTTTTCCCAATATAACCGTCAAATGGAGGAATTAGAGTGCCGATAAGTGATGGCTTCCATTTGTTATATGAGTATTCGGCAAATTCAACGCCACCTTTCGTGAGGTCGATTTGCAATACAACAGTGTCAATCATCTAAGGCCTCTTCCGTAAGGTGTTCGCGGTCGACAATATGTTCGCGCTGGTCAATCTTGATCAGGATTTCAGCCAACCGGAAAAGTGCGTTTTCTGTTGGCGTTTTAAGAGATGGGCTTTCGGTAGGCTCGGTGCTAGTTTCTATATTATTCTGCATAGCCAGTTTATCTCAATCCGTTTAAAAAACGCTAAGCCAAAGAGTACTGTTGTAGACGATAGATATATCTTTTTAACTAAAGTATTTTTGTGCATCAAAAAGGCAGGGCTTTCTTTATCCTTAATTTTGTTACAGCAAAACAGTGGTGTTAGCTAGATAACTAACCCCTAACTCTCTTGCTCCCCCTACCTTTCTTTTTATTAACTTTGATATTTGATAAACCTAACTCGCAAGAGTTAGCGATATTTATGTTCATTGTATCGCAGAAAAATCTAAAAGTCAATACTATAACATAAAAGTGTTGACAAAGCAAATACAGTTAGTTATTCCAGATATTTAGCAATTTCAGGTGGCCTAGTTTACCTTATGCGACGTAATGAATACGCATTCTAAGCTTATTTATAAGACCCTGGAGTGGCTTCTGTGTTTATAGGCTAGGTATATGGGCTTGGCGAGAAAAACTTGCATATACTCTTTATTTTTCGGCAAGAAGTGATATAATAAAAATAAGTTCTGATTCAATTACAACTAAGGTGTGTGGCGACTCCACACGCTCAAAATTGACCACCTAGTGGAACGCCTATGTGTTCCAGTCAGGGTCAAACCCTTGGTTGTAAAATGGGAATCAGAACGCTCAGAGCACTGGGCGTTCCTTAGGTTCTCAGAGCTAATTACAACCATAAGAAAGGGAGAATAATATGGGTTTTAAGAAACAAGCCATAGCTGCACTATCTGTCGTGTCGCTATTGGCTACAAGTATAGGCATAACAGATTCTACGTCGGCTAATACACAAAATAATGACTACGTGCAAGAGGAGCTAATACAATCCGATTCTCCTATTTCGGTAACTTGCGCTAACATCCAGAATGTAATTAATAGTATTGATACCGTTGGTATAGTTCGACTCGTTGAGGACTGTAGGGTAAACTTAATAATTCCATCTAATAAAGTTATATATTTACAGCTAATAGACGTCCAAGATGATGGGACTATGCCTATTGAGCATAATTTAATGGATGATGGTGGTGATACTATTACTATTGAAGAAATGGGACATCTTATATATCACGGAAATGGCGGGTCTATTTCCAACTCAACTGAAGGCAAGTCTATTATTAATAATAAAAGCAACGGCAACGTAAGCCTTACGGGAGAGGGTGAGTTTAGGGCTACTAACGGTGCATATACTTTTACTAATTCTGGTGCTATATATGCAACTTTTGACGGTAATTATAGCGGCACAAGGATTAGAAATAACGATCCTGGTATTATATGGGTAACTTCTGGAGTTTTCGACAATACCGAAGAGGTAGAGCCTTTTATCGTTAATGGCTGTAGATTGAATGGTAATAGCGTGGTTTCTGCGCTACCAGAAGGTAAAACCCATTTAGACTCATATTATAATTTTATCAATAGTTTTCCATCTAATGGCTTGAGGCTTCCGGTCGGTTCTTCTATAGATTTTCAGCTTGACTATTGGGAATATGTATTTGCTAACAATTCGGGATGGTTTTATACTGAATCCCCAGCTCTTAATATAAGCCTATACCCAGAAGGCAAATATATTTTTGACGTAATAAGTGCTGGCGAAGCTGAAGTAAGTCACGAAAAAGGAGTTTTAAGATTATTGGTTATGAAGTAACCTTAAATACAGGCGAGAGTGCAACAGATATAATAAAATATCTATTAGGTAAGCTTGATGAGTTAACTGAGCTACTTTGTCAAGTTATCGAGAGCGGCAAGACCATCTCTCTAGATACAGATGTAAGGGTAACGACTGGCGCTGGCGTTGAAGCCGAAAAAGCGATCTGGGATATTATTGGTAATGATACTCTAGCCGACTACTATGATGTCAATCTAGCCCTCAATGCAGACGGCGAAAAAATAGCCGACATTCACGACCTAGGAGATAATGAAATAGAGGTTCGCTTGCCAGCTGGCTTCATTGATAATCTGCAGCCAGTAAAGAGTGGCTATAAGCGCAACTTCTATGTAGTAAGGTATCACGAAGGAGTGGCGGAAAAATTGCCAGCCGTCCTCGATAACAACGAGATTGTCTTCAAAAGCGGTAAGTTTAGCGCTTATGCAGTAGCTTATACCGACACCAAGATTACGACAGGCGGATCAACGAGTGGTGGCTCTAATACCGGCACAAGCAATAAGCCGAATGGCGGTTCAAGCTCTAATGCGGGTTCTAGTAGTAATTCTGGCTCAAGCTCAAGCAACAATTCTAACAACGGCTCCAATAACAACTCTAATTCCAACCCTAGTGCTGGGGTAGGTGCGCCAGATACGGGTGTAGCAACCTCTCTCGGTAATGGCGGAGCAATGGTTACGATTGCAGGCGTAATAGTAGTGCTTGCTATCACAAGTGGAGTTTATGCCTATAAGGTAGCCTCTAAGAAACAGGGGCGAGAAAAATAATTAGCCAAGCTCATATGGTAGCCCTAGTGAAAGACTGGGGCTACTTTTGTATGCGTTAGGCACTATCAGAAGACGCTCTGAGGACGCATATAAAGCCCTTCTGAGCCACTTTAGGCTATGAGGTGGGTGTTATACCCCTGGAGTGTTATACTATGCTGATTATTGTATGTATTTCTTATTTTCGACGAGTTCTATATGGAAGTATTGTTAGCGAGGGCGGCGAAAATTGCATTATCTTGGCTTACGGGATACAATAAGGCTATGAATTGGAATCCTCTATACCCAAGTAACGATAACGTAGGTTCACTAGAAGACGCAATTAGAGAAGCTGAATGGGAAGATGATATGCGACAGAATGAGCAAGAGTGGGGCGGAAAATTATAGCTAAGCGACAGGTGATATCTTAGCTAGGCGTAACTATTCTTATAGTGTTTACAAAACCCAATTTCCCCCGTATATGGTCGTATGAGGGGTATTTGGCGCCTAAAGGAGTGCTTTGTAATTTTTTGTGTCTATATTGCTATGCCGTAGCGATTAAGTAAAGTTTTTGCGAGTTCGACATTAAACGAATTGAATGTCATAATATGTTTAGATGGGTTGCGAATAATGTTCTGCAAGCCCAGCCATAGTTAAATCCGAACCAAATGGTTCGGATTTAACTATCAGTTGGGAAAGATAGGTATTGGAACAGTATGGTTCGTTATGCGCCCGGTGCGCAGCACGACGGCGCGCATTGACTTTCCCTCATCCCCAGCCATAGTAATAATCGAACCTCGTGGTTCGGTTTTTACTATCTGATGGGAAAGCCCCGCAAGATGCGGGGCGGGGCCAAGCTAATCAGTTAGGAATGATGTACTCCGTCGTAGACAGCAGGCGTTTGACGGCCGTCTGGAGGCCACTCAGCGAACCGGCGTTATTAAGCTTATCAAGTAAGCTGATGCGCTGAGTGCCATGAATCTTCACCATTACCTCTGTGGCTGCGACGGCGGCTTCGAGACCGTCGAAAACCGGTACATGGTGGCCGAAGTGAACTTCCCAACTCCGGTAGAAGAGCTGCTCGAGCATGAGATTGTAGTGCAGGTCCAGCTCAGAATCGGGATGGATGCTGGCGTGGGCATACTTCTCGGCGAAGGTTGTGAGCGGTTCACTCCAGAGGACGAGGATGCCGCCGTTGAGCGCACAAGTAACGGCTTCGACGACGGTGCCAGAATCGGGCTCGGGCCCATCGCCCATGGGTGTAACGTCGGCAAAGACGATTGGCGCCTGTGAAGCGTAGAGCAAATCGGTCAGTAGGCAAACGCGAGAACGTTGCTGTGGCTTCCACTGAGTAAGCCCGGCATTCGACGGTGTGATGGCTTTGAAGACGCCGTTTGCGGAAATGATTGCGTCCTGCGCGCGGACACGAGCTTGAGCTTCTTCCCAGGTTTCACGTCTGCCGTCGGGCAAGTCGCGCGGGAAGAGTCCCGGCCCAGCACTGTAGCATGTGTACTGATAGCTTGACTGTTTGGTTGACAATGTGCAACACCACCTTTCAGAGGTATTATATCACGGAATTGAATAACTTTGAATAAATCAGGGGGACAATTTAGATTAAATCGGAATTGAGATAGTAATAATACTCAAGTAATTCGCGAGAATAGTTCTTGATGAGGGCGAGGCGGGGCTGCTTCGGGTCGTCGTGATGAGGCGGGACGATCAGCATGCGGGTAATGCCGATTTGTTCGACGAAGGCGGGATTATGGCTAACCATGATAATAGTGCCAGAGTAATCTTTGAGGTTTTCACCGATGATTTTCTGAGTCTCGGGATCGAAATGGTTGGTTGGCTCGTCGAGGATAATGACGTTGGCGCGCTGGAGAAGAATTTTGCAGAGGGCGACGCGGGCTTTTTCGCCGGGAGAGAGGACGGAGACTTTCTTGTAAATGTCGTCGCCATAGAATAGGAAATTGCTGAGCATACCACGAAGCTCGGTATCGGTGAAATCATAGCTGGAGACGTTTTCGAGGATGGTGCGGCGCTCATCGAGGATCTCGAGCTCCTGAGCGTAGTAGGCGAGAGTAGTATTGTTGCCGAAGATGACGCTGCCAGAGTCAGGAGCGAGTTCGCCGACGATGAGTTTGAGCAAGGTAGATTTGCCGACGCCGTTTTCGCCAACGATCAGGAATTTCTCACCGCGGGTAAGGCTGAAAGATAAGCCGTCGTAAAGTTGTGGGCCGTCAGGATAATGAAAACTAAGGTTCTGGATCTCGAGCGGGATTTTGTTGCTCTGTTTGGCGGGAGTGATATTGAGAGCGACATGAGCATATTCTTGTTCCCTGGTGCCGAGCTCGGCAAGTCGCTTGGCGAGAACTTTCTCACGTTGGTGACCCATGCCGATGAGGGCGGTGTTGGAACGTTTGGCGGCGCGAGCGCGAGCGACGAACTCAGAAAGGCGTTTGATTTCGCGCTCTTGCTCGGTGATGCGGGCATCTTCGGCGGCTTTTTCTTCGGCATACTGGCGACGAAACTCGGTATAGTTCCCTTTGTAGACTTTCATTTTGTGGGTAGTTTTATTGACAAAGAGAGTTTTATTGGTGATAGTGTCGAGAAATTCGACATCATGAGAGATGACAAGGACGGTACCTTTGTAATTACGCAAATAATTGGAGACGAAACGCTTAGTCTCGACGTCGAGGTGGTTGGTTGGTTCGTCTAGCAATAATAGACCGGCATTTTCGAAGAGCACGCGAGCGAAAGCAACTTTAGACTTTTGACCACCAGAAAGTTCGCGCATCTTTTGATCACAGAGGGGTGAGAGGCTCATCTTCTCGAGAATTTTAAGCAATTCATAATCAAAGTTCGCGAGATCGTAAGAATCGATGAGATCTTGTAGCTGGTTGATACGATCGAGGATGGCTTGGCTATCGGGATATTTAGCGAGTTTCTCGTATTCGAAATTGAGTTGAGCTTGAAGATCATCGACTGGGCGTCCCATGGCGACGTATTCCCAGACGGTAATATCGTCGTGGGCGGGGTCGATGGTGATTTCCTGCGGCAGATAGGCGAGGCGATGCCCAGGAAGTTCGATTTTGCCGTCGTCGAGCTGTTGCTGACCGAGGATGATGCGAAAGAGCGTCGTCTTGCCTGCACCATTGACGCCGACTACGCCAGCTTTGTCTCCAGACTCGAGATGGAAACTACAGTCATCGTAAATGACTTTTGTGCCGTAGGCGAGCTGGAGATGAGAAGCTTTCATTATTATATAATAACATAATTAACATGATAAAGAAAGTAAATACTCCCAAGGCGGGAGTATTTACTAGGCGCGAAAGGTCTGGATTACTTCTTCGCTTTCGTCGTGCGAGTAGTCTTGGTGGCCTTCTTGGTAGTTGTGGTTTTTGTTGTAGCACGGGAAGCGGTCTTCTTAGCAGCGCGCTGCATGTTGCGAGCGGTCTTAGAATTGGCGACGGATTTTGGCATAACTTTTTTGCTACGGGTGACTGGCGCGGTAGTGAGAGTGAGGTATTTGCGGAGGGAGAAATAAGTGGCGAATGAGCCGGCGAAGATGAGCAACGCTACGAGTACAAACCCTTGAGAGAGGATGACTTCGGCGAAATACTGTTCGAAGATCGGGGCGATGTGTTCACTGACGATGCCGGTATTTGGTACGAAAGCTACTTCACCCAAAGGTGCGAGATAGATTAACTCATCGTCGCCATTGAGAACGGGGATGGACGGGATGAGGTTGTCATTTTCTTCAGGCTCGTTGGGGGTGATGGGAGAGATTGGCTCGGATGGGGTAGGATCGGGGTTTGGACCCGGCGTAGGGTCGGGATCGGGAGTTGGGTCTGGGTCGACTGGGGCGACTGGAGTGGAATTTGGCGTGTAGGTGACGGTAAAGGTACGATCGTGGTCGCTCATGACACCGCTGACGACGGCAATGTCTTTGCGATAGCCGGCTTTGTCGGGCGAAGTGATCGAGAAACGTTCACCTTCGACAAACTCGCTGATGTAATCGTCGAAAGCTTTCGTACCGTCGCTGTGGACGTAGTGAACCGTGACGGTATGTTTGATGACGATTGGTGTGTAACAGACATATTCTTCGACATCGTGGTCGGTGATAGTGATAGAGACGGAGTCTTTGTCGCGGGTGTAGCCCTCGAGTTCTGGAGATGGGATAGTAACGGTTTCTTCGGGGTTGTGCTCGCTGACGTGATCCGGGAAAGCTTCGGTGCCATCGGTCTTGATGTAGTGAATGGTAAGTTTGTGCTGTTCGGGTTTTTCTTCGGGGGTTTTCTTATAAGTAACAGTCCAGTTGGCGTCACTACTAGTAATTGTACCGCTGACAGCCGTCTTGTCGGGCGTAAAACCATCGAGCAGAGGTGTAGTGATATTATATGATTCACCATCTGGAAGTTCTTGATGGACGGCGGCTGGTGCTATGACAGTAGGATCTGGATCTTGACCTTCGAAGTCGATGATGTACTCGATATTGAGATGGTAGAGTTGCGGCTGGTCAGGATCGTCGATAGAAGTCTTGCCAGTATAGGGAGTCGTGGTATTGTCGAAGGTGACGCCGGCGGAACCATTAGCGTTTGTATAGTAGCTCGTATGGTTAGAAATGGTGCCGGCGTATTCAGATGTATCAGCGAAATAGCGGAAATAGATAGTATCGCCAGCTTGCCCGGCGGGGCTCATCGTGATTGGTTCAGTGAAATTAAACCCAGTTTCGGAATTGGTGGGCGGAGTGATATCGATAGGCTTCCAGCTATTAGTATCATCGGGGGTGGTAGTATAAGATAGAGTACTTTTGTCGAGCGGGATGAAGCCAGCATTAGTGAAAGTTTGTTCGTTGCCGTCTTTGTCGGTGGCTTTGGACTCGTCGTGAACGTAAACTGACATGCGTTCAAGAGAAAGAGCGAACTGCGGATCGCGATTTTTGATACTGGTAGTGTATTCGATTAGGTTATTATTGGTGCCTTCGAGTTTGCCAGCGATTTTACCATCGACATTGCTGTCAGCGGAGATTGGCCATTGCATGTTGGAAATGGTGATACGAGTGTTTGACTCACTAGTACTACGCTCGGCATAGAAGAAATCAAGGTTGACGACATCGCCTTCATTGAAATGAGTTGGGATAGTAGTGGTGACGGTCTCTCTGCGGCAGGACTCGAGGCGGTAATTATAAATGTCGTTGCCGATATTGTTGGGGTTGGGAAGGTTTTGGCGACAGTTAAGGTCGGTATTGACGTTGCTCACGGTAGATATAACATCGCCATTATCGTTAATCGTGAAGCTTCCCTCGGTGTCTGCATGTAGACCGCCAAGGTCGAGTACGAGTTGGCCATTAAGGAAGACCCAGACGTCATCATCGCCACTAAACCAGAATTGCTCACTACCGTCTGCGGCAATCTTCATCGGAATTTGGAGATGTGCAGTGAAATGGAAGTTGTGACCGCTCTTTGTAGCATTGTCGTCTTTAGAGAAATTGACATCGTCGAGCGGAAAAGTACCTTTACTGCCGTATTCGTAAGTATTATTACCCGAACGACGGAAGGTGACCTCGCGGTTGTATTGTTTAGAAAGTTGTTTGCCACTGGCGTCAGTAGTCTCGTGAAACCAACGATAGAAATTGTCGCCAGGCTGGACGGGATTTTGGCCAGTAACGTTGGAAGTGAAGATGTCGTGATAGGCTGCCCAAGCATCTGTACTATTAGTGTAGGACGGCACGGGAAGCCCGTCGCTACCGAGCTGGCTCTGGACGATGCCAGGAATGATGCCTTTAGCATAGAGTTGGCAATTAGACCATTCGAACTGGCGATTCGCGGCTGAACAGGCGTCCTCGCGCTGGTCCCAGTAAGTGATGGGCACGGAAATGGTGTCTGGGTTGCCAAGAGAGGCGACTTTCCAAGATGACGGGATGCCGTTTTGATGCTCGACACTTTCGAGCGACATGGCTTTGACGAGCGATGATACGCCGATAATGGCTAGCATGACGAACGAAACGCAGGCGACAATGCGAGCAACGGAGCAAATGCGATGCTTCATGATTTTTTGTTTATATCTCTCTCTAGGCATAGACGATAAACCTTTGCGATTATGATAATGGTTAACTTTACTATGTATTATAAACGTTAGCTTAAATAAAGTCAAGATATTATATCTGCAAAACTCTTAGAGTATGGTATAATGTACTGAGAAGGCGGTGAATATGTTAATATTGCCTTTGAATCTTACTAGGAGGTGTGTAACTTGGACAAGTTACAAGAGGTCTTACTCAGGGAACCGATTGAGCGTTCTTTATTGAAAGGAACGCAGATGCTCGATGTTGAGTGGGACGCCGGGATGTTCGTGAACTTGACGATGAACCAGCAGAACGGTAAAGGACCGCAGACTCCGCCGGGCTTGGTCGAGTATGTGCGACATGAGATCGAAGCGACCTGTGCCGCCGCGTCTGGCGAAGACGAACGGCAGTTTGCAGCGTACATGCGCGGGCTGGAGCAGATCTGGCCGGCACTGAAAGCGAAGATGGAGGCTAGCTATGGTTTAGCGGAGTACATGCGGACACTGGCTTGCCATTCGACTTTTTTACCGCATTACTATGCTACGCTGTATCATCCTCTGGCGCTCGAGGCGGCTTTCGCTTGGGCAAAACGTTTGGATGGTCAGTTTATGCGAGTGCCGACAAGCGACCCTGCGTATAAACTCTGTGCGCGGGAACCGATCTTCCGCACGACAACTTGGCGTGCAGCCAAGAATCAGTTGGTGATGCTCCAGCTTGGAAGCGGTGCGAAATTAACTTCCTTAGGCGCTGGAGTTTTGCCTGAATGCAACCATTTTGGCTGGCAGGAGCGTGGCATCAAGCAGGATGTCATCGCGTACGACACGGCGGCCGGCGTCTTGGAGTGTGTGAAAGAAATCTACACAAAGCCGCTCGGGGAGTACGGGATCGATTACCGGGTGGCAGACTTCTGGGATGCTTTTAAAGATCCTGCTCAGCTGGGTGCGCGCGATTTGGTACTGATGTCGGGCGGCATGTCCTATTACGTGAAGCAGACGGACGACCTGATGCAGGGCATTGCGAGCATTCTGCGCCCGGGCGGTCATTTCTGCGGAGAAGTGGAGCTGATGCATATCTATACGATTCGGTGCGGAGTGCTCGGCTGGGTGATGGATCAGCAGATGTTGCCGGATAAGGACGCCGAGTCGGCGATTGCGCGTGTGAGTGTGTCAGCGCAGAAAGCTGGTCTGAAGGTTGTTGAAGCCTGCGTGGACGATCGCAACGTGCAACCGGCGGCAGTATGGTTCCATTTGGAAAAGCCCTAAAGTGCAACACTTCGTAGGTGAAGAATGGCGATACACCTCCGTTCTTCACAAAGCAGCCCTGCTGATTTTGGCGGGGCTTTCTTTTTTTTGAGGTTGACTTTAACGTTATGCTCATGTTATACTGAACACAGTAATTTTGTACAGCAAATCAAGGAGGTTAGGTGAGTTTAATATCAATTTTGCTGTTCGCGGCTGCTGTTTTAGCAGTGTTGACTGGTTTTGTGGCGTTTGTGGGCGCTTCGAAGTCAGATCGCGGCAGGCTGGCGTGGTTTTTTGTGGCAACGATAGGGACGGCTGTGTGGGCTTTGTCGATCGCAGGGTTCTTAAAACTGTCTGAAGATGCTGATCCTGAGGTGGCGACTTGGCTGATTTTTGGTATTTATCTGAGTGCTTTAGTGATGGCACCAGCGCTCTTTGGCTATAGTGCATGGAAGTATAAAGCTGGTAAAATCGCTACTATAGTTTATATACTGTTGGCGGTTGTATTGGGTGTTGCTTTAATTCACGATCCAGATATTTTGATCGAGCAACTTACTTTAGGTCGTGATGGTAATTCCATTACTATTACGCGTGGCTGGTTTTATTTGGCATATATGGTCTATTTTTGCACTTGCTTGCCGGCCTTCTTGGTGGTTCTATTTTATCGTGCTAAGCATACAAAGAGTAAACGTGTACGCACTGGAGACTACGTGTTGTTAGCTGGCATGGCTATTTCTTGTGGGTTTACGGCGACTTTTGACCTCATTCTGCCTTTTCTGGGTCGTTATGATTTGATTTGGATTGGACCGTTCGTGACAACCGTTGTGATCGTTTCGTTCTTCTACGCGATTATTCGGTATCGGGTGGTGTCGGTGTCGGCGCAGTGGATGCGAGCGTTGGCATATATTGTAGTGATGGCAATGAGTGTGATTGCATATATGTTAATTTTCTATACAATCTTTACTGTGCTATTTAAGATACCAAATCCATCTACTTCTGTGTTAGTTTTGAATTTCATTATGATAGTGATTGTATTGTTGCTCATGCCCGTATTAAATGAGCTGCTCGCATCGATTCGTTCGACCATCTCGGTGGGGCAAGTGGACTTGGCATATGTGATTAAGAAACTAAATGGTTTAGCGACGAAAAATGTAGATTTGCGGGATTTGGCGGGATTCTTGGCGGATCATTTACACTTCGCATATATTGGATTTATTATTAATGGGCGAGTTTATGGTTCGAAATCATTAGCGATTTCGCCGGCGGAATTGGCTGGTATTACGCATTTGAAGTCGGTGAATTATGAGATTTGGCAAAAGCCGAATAAAACCGTGCAGAAGACTTTTGACGAGCTAGGGCTGTATGCGGTGGCAGAGCTGCGTAACGCGAAGGGCAAAGCTTTTGGACAGTTGATCGTCGGTAAGCCTTTGGGTAAATCGAGTTTCGAACGACGAGATTTGTTGCAATTGGAGACGATTATTAACTTAGTTGCAACGGTGATTGATTCTGAGAAACACCTTCGTGCATAAAATAATAAGAATAAAAAGTTAAGGAGCGAGGTAAAAGCATAAAATGGCTGCGGCAAAAATGATGCATCAGACCAAGGTGACGATTCTACTGTCGCTAAATGCAGTGGCAATTATCATCGTGGGGGTGATGATTTTCTCGGCGATTAACTTGAATGGTGGGATCGGATTCCAAGTCGTGAATGAGCGTACGGACGTGGTGACGGGGGATCTGGAGGAGCTAGGGCTTTTAGTGCCAGGCACTGAGGAATTGCAGCCGCCTTCGATTACTGCGACAATTGGTGGGCAGACGACTACGATTGCGCAAGGGTCTACCGGCGGCAATACAGGCGGGAGCGCTAATAATAGCGTGAGTGGCGGTAACAGTAGCGGCGGGACGACGGATGGGCCGGTATCGTCGCGGGAGCTTTGGGCAGATGATGCGATTACGATTTATCAGACGGCGGATTTTGATATCTGTGTGGCGTCAGGGCTAGGCGATCTGGGTGATATGTATTGGCAGTCGAGTAATACGAATGTGATTTCGAAATTTTATAACTCGGCGAGGACTTGGCTAGGCTATACGGTGGATCGGTGCCGTTATCCGGTGATTGCGGGGAC
The DNA here is from genome assembly GCA_964406525.1 of uncultured Candidatus Saccharibacteria bacterium. Classification (GTDB taxonomy): domain Bacteria; phylum Patescibacteriota; class Saccharimonadia; order Saccharimonadales; family Saccharimonadaceae; genus Nanosyncoccus. Next base: position 20,748 of record CAYOSC010000012.1, read on the forward strand.
CGGTACGACGACGATTACGGCGGGTACTTATGACGGTAAGCGGCGTGACGAGCTGACCGTGACGGTGATTGCGCCGCCAGTCGAGCAGTGGAAACGTGACGTGTTAGCACTCGTGAACCAAGAGCGAGCGAAGCAAGGGATTGCGCCGCTAACATGGGGCGGAAGCTGTGAAGCGGCGGCGAATGTACGCGTGCGCGAGATTATGACGAGCTATTCACATACGCGTCCAGATGGTAGCTCGTGGCAAACGGCTTGTCCGATCCCGCAGACTGGCGGCAAGACGGGTGAGAACTTGAATGCGGGTAATGCGGCAGTGTCACCAGAGACGGTGGTAGCATCATGGATGGCTTCGCCGGATCATCGTAGGAACATTCTAGATCCAGATTTTAAGTATTTGACAGTTGGATTTATCTTTGATCAGAATGCGCAGCATAAGACGTACTGGTCACAGTACTTCTCTAGTTTCTAGGCGACAGAAAGACTTTTGTTTAGGTGGCTACTACTTCGTCAACGACTCCAATGCTCCTTCGCCGTACATTAAGTACGTCTCAGTCCGCGTTTCACCGTTTCCTTGTATTAGCTCGCCCTAAACAAAAGGCTCGTAAAGTGAAATAGTCTGATTTGCTATATATAATATATACTATCGAGATTGGGTAGTGACAGCTGCTTCGATCATACGGCCGAGTTGGGAGATTTTGGTGGCGCTAGGGAAGTTCTTGGTGAGGACGGCTATGGTATAGATATGGTTATCGGCGGTAAATTCGAGAATGGCGGCGTCAGCGTAAACGTTCCAATATTCCCCGTTCCAGTCCCAGCCGACTTTATTATAAACTTTGACTTGGTCAGAGAAACCAGCAGGAAGCCCTTGGCGCCAGTCGTAGGCTGGATGAGTGCTGCTGGCGGTGGGCGGCTGATTAAGCATGGAGTCGGCAAGTCTTTGCCAGAGTTCATCGGGTAGATCTTCATGCCGCCAGTAGAAGACGAGGAGATTAGTGAGGTCGGAAGCAGTAGATTGTAGACCGATACTGCTGGTATTGTCCATTTCGAGGGTGTTTATTAGCTCGCGGACACGTTTGAGCCGGTTGGGGTTGCTAGCGAGGCGGTCGGCACAGCCGTTGTAGGATTCGCGAATCGTGAGGTCAAGGCATTGTAATAAAGTTAGATCACCTTTGTCGGCGGTATGTGCGAAAAAGGCGTCGGGACTATCGAGGCCGAGGGCGATTTGCTGATAACCATCATAGGTGAATAATAGTTTATAAACAGAGGCGACGTTGAAAACTTGGTTAGCATTATAGCTAGCGGCGGTGCGCTGGTTGGTAATGTCATAGATCATAACACCGGCTTGTTCGCTGCCGTTGAGGGTGGAGACCCATTGATCTAGAGTAGGTTGAAGATCGACGAAGCTTGCGACTTCAACTGGTTCTTCGGGAGGGGGTGTTTCATCTTCTGCTGGCGTGGTGACAATATCATCAATATCGGTGTTAGGTATGTTCGGAGTAGAGGCAGTTGGGGTAGATGGCGCTTGGCGGATGAGGTTGATAGTGACAATAATGACGACGCAGAGCGCGGTCGTCGCTGCGGTAACAATTAGAATGAGAGCACGACGAAAGCGATCATTCATGCTATGGTTGAGCTGGGCGGACGGAGATTAGGCGTTCGATAAACTGGGCGGCGGCAGTATTGTCGAGTAAGCGAGTTTGGAAGTTATTATCGTAAACCGTGGGGAGGATGCGGGTCTGGATGAGATTGTCTTTCCAGAAATAATGGACGAGAATGAGGCTACGAGTGGTGCCAGGCCAAGCGCTTTGGTCGAAGAAGAGATTGCCGAGACCGTAGTAAATAGCACCGTTGCCGTAACGTTCGAAGGTCTGAGGCTGATGAGCGGCGGTACCGACGACAATATCGGCACCAAGGTCAATGAGATGGCGGAAAAACTCAACTTGATTCCCTGCGGAAGAATCGGCGCGGTCACAGGTGGTATTTTCTTGCGTGTCAGCGTATTCATTGCACTCGTAATATTGTACGTCGACGATGACGAAATCTCCGCGGTCTTTGGCGGCGGTAATATCGGCCTGAGCCTTCTCTTCGGTGTAGAAATTAGCGCCAGGAGTATCGTCGAGAGTGTAACCGCCAGTAGATAAGTTGTAGCCGAGCATAGTGATACGATTGGACTTTTGGTTGATCTCGAGTGGCTGAGTAGCTTCGGCTGCACTAATACCACCGCCGACAGTCTGGATACCGAGAGAATGATATTGAGTGATTGTATCGATAGCATCTTGATCGCCGCAGTCTTGATTGTGATTGCCAGTTAGTTCGACGATATCGAGGCCGATGGAGGTCAGGGTGTCGATCATGGCAGGTTTAGAGCAGATGTTGTTCCCGTTGGCGTTAGCGGAGAAGGAGGATTCATTGCTAGTGTGGGTGAGATCAAAATTACTTAGGAGATCTTTGATATTCTCGGCGAAATAAGTCGCGTCGCCGATTTGGTCGAGCTTGGTATTCATGCGACGAGATAAGGCAGTGACGCCAGTCTGAGCAAGGGTGAGTAAGGTATCTTTGGTCGGAAAAGCAGCAATATTATTTTTCAGCTGGTCGGCGATGCGGTCGACATCGTCGGGATGCTCGCCGGAGATTTCTAAATATTGGAAGAAACCGCCACGATTGAGATCGTCAAGGTAGTAATCATATTCTGTACTATCGAGCTGCTTGGCGAGGCCGAGGAGCTTTTGGGTAGCGTCTAGGTCCCAGACGGAAATAAGTGTACGATTTTTAGCTTCGTCGAAAGTAGTGAAGATTTCGGAACTGTAAAAATCCGTCACGGGCAGTAGAATATCATAGAGCACGAGGCGAGTATAGGGAGTATAGTCGCGATTCTCGGTGAGCTGGTAAGGTATTTCGACGGCTTTGATGGTAACATCGGCTGTGAGATCGAGCTGGGCGATGTCGCCTAGAGTGCTATTGACGAAATCTTGATTCTCTTCTGTAGCAGAACTATCGAAGACGATTTGCCCTGGCTGATGAAAGAGACCGATCTTCCAAATGAGTTGGATACCAAAAAACAGCGCTAGGATTATTACTGAGCCAGTAATAATAAGTGCCGCTAGTTTAGATTTTGATTGAGACAAACCTTTTTCCTCCGTCATATATTTATTGTAACATAGTTATTGGAAAACGAAGCTTTTTGTGCTAAAATGTTTTTAGGAAAAGTTAAGAAAACAAACATGTTACTAAATATATTATTGCTGATTATTGGCTTCATCTTGCTGATAAAAGGTGCGGATGTTTTTGTAGGTGGTGCGTCGAGTACAGCGCAAAATTTCCATGTGTCGAAGATGCTAATCGGATTGACAATTATTGCTTTCGGTACGAGTGCGCCGGAACTAGCAGTGTCGATTTCGGCGCTAGCTTCGGGTGGTACAGATATGGTGCTAGGGAATGTAATCGGGAGCTGTATTTTGAATATCTTACTAATTCTGGGGATCGCGGCAGTGATTAAACCGATTCGGATAAAAGTTGATACGGTGCGGCGTGAGCTACCGCTTTGTATGCTAATATCTACTTTGCTAGCGGTCTTATTCTTAGATGTGTCGCTGAAAAGCGGTACAGAGAATCAATTTACGAGATCGGATGCGTTGGTGGTGTTGCTATTCTTCTCGGTATTTTTGTATTATTTGATTTCGTTAGCGAAGCAGAGTAAAGAAAATAAGGAGAAGGACGAGAAGCCGAAATATAAATTAGGCAAGTCGCTACTATTCGTGTTACTGGGCTTGGCAGGCGTGGTAGTGGGTAGTGAGATGGTAGTGCAGAACGCTTCGACGATTGCGGCGGCGATCGGCTGGAGCGAGCGACTCATATCGCTGACGATTGTGGCGTTTGGGACTTCGCTGCCAGAGCTAGTGACGACGATCGTAGCGGCGCGGCGGGGCGAGCAGGATCTGGCGGTGGGCAATATTATCGGGAGTAATATATTTAATATATGTATAGTGCTAGGTGTGCCGGTGGCGATTTTCGGGACGATTACACCGGCGAGTTTTCAGATGATTGATATCGTGATGCTGGTGGCATCGGCGGTGGCGCTGTTTATTTTCGCTTTCTCGCGGAGGAAGATCTCGCGAGCAGAAGGTATCACGATGCTAGTGGCGTTCGTGGCGTATTATACGATTATTATGATTAGCTAGTTATTCGCGCGTGGCAGTGACGATGAGGCGGTGAGTGGCGTCTTGATTTGGTAGGGGCTGGCCGGCACAAGTCATGATAATGATAGTCTCTTCCGCTTCGGGCTGGAGGATTTGGCGCATGCTGATATCGGATTTGATCAGGGTCTCGATATTATTAATACGGTAAGTCTTAGAATCATAGGTAAAAGTGTTACCGAGCTGGACCTGATCGAGCTTCTTGAAAACGGTAGATGAGTGCCCGATAATGAAAAGCTTGTTCTCGGCTTGAGTATAGATGCCGGCGATGGCGGCCGGAGCGATGAGCTGGTGATCGTCGGTGAGCTGAATGGAGGCAACAGGCGTTTTTAGATCGATGGTGGGGATTTCGAGCTGCGGGTAGCTGGCGGCGTCGGCTGGAATCGCAGGCTGGAGACCTATGAAAAGGTAAACCGGCAGCATGATTGCGAGAAAAGCAATCAGAAACATTTTTACCTCGGTATTACTCCAGTTTAATGGATTGAGATTCCGCCATGACCAAGTGATACTGAACTTAGTCCGTGACTTTGCTAAAGAGTCTCGCATATAAACATAACCTCCGTGTTATGTTTATTATAGCATACAGCTTGCGCTTTGTGTGCACTTTGTCGCATAATTACCTTAACGAGTTCCGGTGAAGCTCTCGTTATCTCGAGTTTAGCTAATCTATTTCGGATGCTTATCACGAGAATCCGACCCGCTTCAGCCGGGAAACGAACTCTTATAAGATAATTATGTGACAAGGAATATCAATATATGCTATGATAGCGAAATTTTCTTGACCCTCTTGCGGGCGGGAGTTTTAGACTTAGTTGGCTTGGTGACCTTGGTAGTTTTCTTTGATTGCTTACTGGCTTTCTTCGCGATGCGTTGGACTTGTTTGTCGGCTTTTTTGGCAGCGGCAGCGAGCTGACGGTCGGTCTTAGTGGTAAGCTTCTTCGGCTTAGCTTTGGCTGGTGCTTTGGTGGATTTCTTGATGGTGGATTTGAGGGGTTTCTTGGCGGCCTTTATGGAAGTAGGTTTCTTCTTGCCTTTGAGCTGAAGACGGGCGCCGAGAGTGCGGCGAGTCTTGCCTTGCTTGGTGGCAACTTTGGCTTCGGTCTGGAGCGTGGGCTCGGCGCTAGCATTGTCGAGAGCGACGGCGGCTGCTACGCCTTCGACTTCGAGCTTCGGCTTGGGTGCGGCGGGAGTAGCAGGGAGCTCGCGCGGCTGGAGGAAGATCTTGACGGTGGTGCCGAAACCGACGCGGGAAGAGACGTCGATATAACGATTACTAAGCAGTGCGCAGGCGGAAGGCGATAGAGTCGTGCCGGTATCGGTAATACTGATGGCGGTCTTGTCGACACTAATGGAGACTTCGCCAGCATCGGAACGTTTGAGAGCGGAGCTGAGATGGCTCTCGAGATCTTGCTTTACGCGGTCGGGATCGGAAATTTGTTTAGTAGTATCAGAGAAATCGAGATTGAGAATAATGCCGTCCTGCTCAGCGAGGGGCAGGTATTTGTTATAAATTTCACTAATGATTAACGATAAGCGGTACATATTAAGTATATTATAGCAGAAAAGTGGAGCTTGGAATGAAAATACCCACTGCGGGAGTGGGTATTTTGCGGTAGTATACAGGATTATGAAGCCGGCTGGGCGACGCAGCGAACAGAATAGCCATTCCAGCGATCGCGGCTACTGTGATATACGGTGGTGCCAGTATTGCCGTTACCGAAATATACTAGATTTGCTTTGGAACCTGTACTTGCTCTGGAAAGCCAATAAAAGCCTATACTATCATTGTCGTTTGCGCGGCCAAGGGAACCGGAAAATTCACCGGCGGCTGACCAAAAGTTGGCGGCCTGATAAACTTTGCGGTTTAGTATGTCATCTGTATTTACACCAAAATAATAGCCGTAGAAGCCGGAAACACCATTAATAGCTACTTTTGATTGCCACTTACCTTTAACGCTAAAGACATTATTAAGGGAGTAGTCTTGATAACTGGCCGGCAGTCTCCATCCCTTAGGACAGATACTGGAAGTAGCATCAGAATCAATTGCTGAAGTTGGACTAGTACCGGCAGTTGCTGATCGCCAGGAATAATAATTCCCGTAACCTTCTTTCCAACCGTAGCTTGATAAACTAGAATCGCCGGTTTTAATTTGAATGATATTGGCATTGTTTGTGACCCAGGTATTGCTAGTATTTATGTTATCCTTATTACTCCCGTTTGGGATTGAGCCAACGCTGGCTGGGAGTACCCAGTCGTTAAGCACGTCAGAATCAGCAGGCGTTAGCAATAAGCCGTTTGCATCTGTAGCATTAAGCGCTAGGTTTCGCCCCATCCAGCAGTTACCGTCAGCTGCTTTATAAACGGGATAAATTTTGCCATCTCGGTTATCAACGAGTTCTGTAGCCCATCCAATACCAATTTTATCATTACCTTTACAGAATCCACCATCCGTACCATGGTCTACTTCATCAATACCTTGTAGGGTGCCAGTACCAACTTCATAATTAGTTTCTTTACCGTTCTCGTCATGCCAGTATGCTTTACCCGTATTAGCTTTGGGAGTTACTACCAATGTTAGATTAACACTACTACTATAATTACCTAGTGTAGCATTATCTGGAAACTTAGCTGCAAAGTTTAGTTTACCAGTAAAGTTCGTAGCATGATTAGTTAGCCCTGGTACGTTTAAGCGGGTCTGGGCGGATGGTACGGTTTTATAAACCATGCTATCGTCGGATATTGTATTAGTCTGATCCCAGCTATAACCCCATTGTCCTGCTGGTATATTAGCCCCGGTTATATTGGATCCGGAAATGCCATTAAGTGACTTGGTTCCATCAGATAAAGATAAGTTAGGCTGCCCCGATATCATCAAATAATAATCTTCAGCATTATTAATTGTTACTTGTACTGTATGGCTGCGATAAGCTACTGTATCAACCGCAGTTTCTACTACTTCATTCTGTCCAGCTCCACCAATCGAGAACGTAATACTGGCATCAAGTGGATCATCAGCTGCCTGTGGGGAAATACCAGTTTCAGTGTTGGACTCAGAATCTAAATCTTCAGTCGCATAACTTTTATTAGTATCGCTGTAACCCGGATTAATCATTATTCCTAATCCCAAAAGGAGAACGACCAGCAAGCTTAGAGGAATACTATAAGAAACTAAATACAATCTTTTATTACTAGTTCTCGGACTTATTAAAGAAATAATGTTCTTCCGAGTATTAGTACATAAGCTTCTAATTTTAATTGGAATACTATGAAGCTCAAAAATTATACTTCTTTTCTTTTTGCGTTGCATGAAGCCCTCCTTTTGGAATTGTTGTAATTCCCTAGCGATGCCATTTTGGGGCGCGATGCAATGCGCATATAAAAATGACACCGCAAGGGGTGTTACAACAATCTTACAAAACACGAACTAGTTTTTCGACTATCATGAATTGACGACCGTTCCCTGTGCGGTGTCATTAATAATCACGATAATCGAGTACTATAAAAATCTAGTTCTTCACTTTCGTAAAATTGTTGTAACAGTTCTATTATAGGGCGAACGTCGACTTTGCGCAAGAGCTAAAAATGAAGTTTTGCGATGAAAATATAGGATTAAAGCTTAGTGCGGTTTTCGAGGGCGGCGGAGAGGGTGATTTGATCCGCATAGGACAAATCGACGCCGAGCGGGAGGCCACGAGCAAGACGGGTAACTTTGACGTCAGGATAAGATTCTTGCAGCATTTTTTGAAGGAGAAGAGCGGTAGACTCGCCTTCGACGCTAGGATTAGTGGCGACGATGATTTCCTTCACGCTATCCTGAGGAATGCGATCGAGGAGCTCTTTGATATGGAGTTGATCGGCGGTAATGCCGTCAATTGGAGAAATTGCGCCGCCGAGGACGTGATAAGTGCCGTGAAATTGTTTAGTCTGCTCGATGGCGTAGATGTCGAGCGGTTCTTCGACGACGAGGATGGTAGATTTGTCGCGCTCAGGATCGCTATAGAACTCAGAAATCTCTTCTTCGGCGTCAATCAGGGCGAAAGTGACGGGACAGTTCTTCACGCCGGCGTGGAGCATGGTGAGAGCGGCGGCGATGTCTTGGCTGAGGCGCGGGCTGCTTTTGAAAAGATAGTAAGCGTAGCGCTCGGCTGTGCGTGGGCCAACGCCGGGAAGGCGGCCTAGTGCGTCAATAGTATCAGTGAGAGCTCTCGGTAACATATAATATATTATACCTTATAATACAAAAAGTGGGCAGATATGAGATCTGTCCACTTTTGCGTACTGGTAAGCTTAACGCTTGGAGAACTGCTCTTTCTTGCGAGCGGAGCGGAGACCGTACTTCTTGCGTTCCTTTTCGCGTGGATCACGCTTGAGGAAGCCAGCTTTCTTGAGAACTGGGCGTAGGTCGGCCATCTCGGTAGTCAGAGCTTTCGACAAAGCTAATTTGATAGCGTCGACTTGGCCGGCAAGACCACCACCAGCGACACGAATACTGACATCATACTCATTTTGCTTCTCGGCGAGAGCGAGTGGATCAGTAATCTCGGCAAGCAGACTCTTGTTGCCGGAGAGATATTCGAGGGCTGGTTTGTCATTGATAGTAATCTCGCCTTTGCCTTTGTACAAGCGTACGCGAGCAGTAGCGGCTTTGCGGCGGCCGAGGCCGTAAATATAAGTATCTTTCGTAGCCATTATTTAATCTCCTTTGGATTCTGGGCAGTATGAGCGTGTTCGGCACCATCGAAGACGCGCAGACGAGCTAGGCGATCGGCGGCAAGCTTGTTCTTCGGGATCATGCCTTTGACGGCGCGCTCGATAGCTACTTTAGGATCTTTCTCAATCACCTCTTCGAGCTTGAGCTCGGTCAAGCCACCTGGGAAACCACTGTGGCGATAATATTTTTTATCGACCATCTTGTTGCCAGTAACTTGAATGTTCTTGGCATTGATGACGACGACGTAATCACCATTATCGACATGCGGGGTGTAAGTAACCTTGCTTTTACCCATGAGCTTGTCGGCGATCACGACGGCGAGCTTGCCGAGAGGCATACTACCAGCGTCGATGATATACCATTCACGCTGAATGTCGGCTGGCTTTTGACTGTAAGTTTTGCTGACAGTTTTCATTTATTTCCCCTCCTTCAATGTGACATTATCGACAAAACTGATGGTAGCCATCTCAGCATTGTCACCGCGGCGGAAGCCGGCGCGTTCAATGCGAAGGTAGCCAGAATCGCGCTTGACTTGCGGAGCGATTTGATCCATGAGCAAGTCTGCGACTTTGATGCTGTCGAGTCTCGAGATGAGGAGACGACGGTTGGCTAAGCCACCTTTTTTGGCGATAGTAATTAACTTCTCAGCTTCACGACGGATCTCTTTCGCACGAGCGAGAGTAGTCGTGATCGACTGATGTTCGAATAGCGCTTTGATGAGCCCACGTTCTAGCGCTCGTCGCTGGTCGGTTTCGCGACCGAATTTGCGACCTTTATATCCGTGACGATGCATTAGAGTAACTCCGTTAACTTTGCTTTAACTTCGTCCAGGGCTTTGCTACCGAAGCCTTTGAGGTCTTTAAGATCGACTTCAGAGAGCGACACCAAATCATGGACGGTTTTAATTTCATTATTAATCAGCGCGTTGGTAGTACGAGCAGAGAGCCCGAGCTCTTCGATTGGCAAGGTGAGGCCGGAGTCGTCCGACTCAGCTTCAACGCCAGGAGCGGGAGCGGTATCTACAGTAGTGCTACCGGCAAGCGCAGTATATTGGTTGACGAGAATAGCGGCAGCTTCCTCAAACGCTTGTTGTGGCGTAATTGTGCCATCGGTATCGACGGTGAGAGTGAGTTGCTGGTAGTTCATGTCCTGACCAACACGGGTGTTTTCGACCTTATAACGAACACGCAAGACTGGAGTAAAGACGGCATCGAGAGCGATCATGTCGCTGTGGATGCGATCGTCGCTGGATTTCTCGATAGTGAGGTAGCCGCGACCAGTCTCGACGATAAAATGCATCTTGAGCGTGAAATCAGGCTTGTCAATGTGACAAATGATCTGGTCGGGATTACCAATCTCGAGCTCGCTAGGAAGCTTGATATCGCCGGCAACTACTTTGCCATCTTCGCCGGCATCTTTGCCCTTAATCTCGAAGCTGACTTCGACCGGTTCGTCGGTATGAGCCTTGAAGCGGATGTTCTTGAGATTGAGCATGATATCGACGACGTCTTCGCGAATACCATCAATAGCGGTGTATTCGTGAGAAGCTCCTTCGATACTGAAGGATGTGATCGCCGCGCCTTTAATACTTGAGAGCAGAACTCGACGGAGTGAATTGCCCAGGGTATTGCCGTACCCGTAGAAGAGTGGGCGAATCACGAACTCGGCGCTGTTGTCGCTCAAACGATTGACCTCGGCCAAGTTAGCTTCGTGAATTACTTTTGTAGTCATATATTATGATTCTCCTTAACGTGAGTAGTACTCAACGATTAGCTGTTCGTTAATGCCGGCTTCAGCTTCTTCGCGCTTTGGTAGGCCGGTAATTTCAATCTTCATTTTCTTCGGATCGGATTTTTGCCAACTAAGCGGAGTGGTAGATGCACTACTGACGATACTCTCTAGATTCTTGAAGTATTCGGATTTTTGTGATTTTGGTCGGACTTCCAAGACATCGCCTGGTTTGAGACGGATGGATGGAATGTCGATACGCTTACCATTCAAGGTAAAGTGACCGTGAGAAACGAGTTGACGAGCTTGGCGACGAGTGGTCGCGAAACCGGCGCGATAAACGGCGTTATCAGCACGGCGCTCAAGGTATTGGAGGAGGTTCTCACCCGCAAGACCTTCGGCGCGCTCAGCTTCTTGCATGAGCTTGGCGAACTGTTTCTCGAGTAGGCCGTAAAGACGGCGTACTTTCTGCTTCTCTCTCAACTGAGTGAGGTAGAGGCTACCGCCGCGGACGCGCATATCAGCGTGCTCGCCTGGGATACCAGTCTTCTTGGCCATGACTTTGTGAGCTTTTGGTGCCAAAGCATAACCTTCGCGGCGACTTTGTTTAACGATTGGAGAAGTATCTCGTGCCATTACGGTTTCCTTTCTCCCTT
>CAYOSC010000013.1:0-31023 GCA_964406525.1 uncultured Candidatus Saccharibacteria bacterium
CTCCGTTCGGTGCGTCGCCCCTGGCGGTTTACCAAAGATCGAGAAACCTACCTGGTCAGAAAGTAAAGACAGCAATGTTACCGTCACCATGCCCTCTATCATCAGCATTGACACCACCTCTGGCATGGACGAAACCGCCAATGCTGCGGAAATCGCTGAAGGCACCGCCACCACTACTATTTCTAGCAATACAGAATATGCCGTAACCCTACATTCTACTCAGCCCTCTCTCAAAGACATTACCGAAGGCACTACCAATACCGCCGAGATTTCTCCCGTTTCCTCTTCCAACCCCGTCCAGCCCAGCCATAACGCTTGGGGCTTCTGGGACGGTACCGGCGATGCCAACAATAAATCCTACACTCTTCCCATCACCACCACTCCGCAAGACTTATACAATTCTACAGAAACCATCACTAACGCCGCAGGCAACCCCGCCACCAAGCACACCTACTACGTCGGCATCTCTATCTCCCCAGCTCTACCTTCCGGCACCTACGCCACCGACGTAATTATTACAGCAAGCGTTAAATAATCAGAGCCCATTTCTAGCCAAAAACCACGCTTTTTGGCTAGAAATTACACCTCCTTTCCCCTGAGCCCCGGACTGCCCAAAGGTCTTCTGATGACAAAAAACGAGGCCAACCACTAGGGTCGACCTCTAATTAAGGAGGAAATATATACTAGGCAGCCATCTCCGGCTTGCAAGGAGTGCGGAATCTCACCTTCGACAGCCACCGTAGTACCAAACTAATCATCAGCCGACTCCGCCGGCTCCACCTCGATCACCAGCATACCTTCGTTGGTCTGGAAATTAATCTCTCCTGCAAACCGCTGCTCGTCACCACCTTTAGCATTACTGCCGCCAGCCCGACGCACTAGCCCTTCTATTCGTAGCTCATCGCCTCTCGCATCATCGTCTTTCACAGCGATCAGCGTCACCAGTATCTCCAGCTGCTCGCCGCTCGCAGTCTTCACAGGTATCCAGGGCTGCCGGATCGGATCCAACGCTCGTCTACGCCGACAATACATTAGCGAGAGAATCAGCATTCCCATCTCGAACTTCGATCCCAGCTCGCTCGTCACCTGATAAGTTCCCGGCACCAAACCAGCCGTCTTGCTCATAGTATCTACCTCCTAAAGTGCGTGCTTACGCATTTTCTATCTTCAATATATCACAGTTTACCCCATAAGCCAACCCCTTCCTCAGATTTCACACGCCTCGCATCAGCCTGTCTCCCCCTGCCTCAACTCACCACACCGTCCTACCCCGATTTTTCCTAAAATCCATCTTCTCATGTTACAATATACTTATGGATACACTCATGGTCGTTCTCGGTATTTTGCTCGGTCTCGTACTCATCTTTGGCATCTACCGGCTCGCCACCGCCCACCTCCGCGAGAAACCTTCGCTCAAGCCTTCCTCCGAAACCGCACCCCGCCAAACCGCCGCCACTATCTTCGTCATTCTCATCTCTATCGCCCTGCTCGCCGCCCTAATTTTCGCCTTTCGCTACTTCACCGCCCAATAATCTGTTATAATTGTCTCATGAAACTCATCGTCGGCCTCGGCAATCCCGGCCCAGAATACAACTTCACCCGTCACAATTACGGCTTTCTCGCCCTCGATTTTTATGCCAAAGTCCACCATCTTACCTGGCAAAAGCCCAAGTTCGGCGCCCTCTGGCTCAAAGACGGTGACCGCATCTTTATCAAGCCCCAAGATTTCTACAATAATTCCGGCACCGCTACATCAGCTTTTCTCCGTTTTTACAAGCTCAGTCCTCAGGATCTCCTCGTGATTTGCGATGATTTCGACCTCGAGTTCGGCAAGCTCCGCTACCGCGAGCATGGCTCTAGCGGAGGGAACAACGGCCTCAAATCCATCTCTCAGCACCTCAAGACCGAGAATTTCCCCCGTCTTCGCCTCGGCACCGGTAATCCTGCCGTCCGCCAGCAGCTCGGCGACATCGACTTCGTGCTCGGGCATTTCACCGCCCCCGAGAAGGATCAACTCCCCACCCTCCTCCAGCAGATTTCTGCCAAGATCGACGATTTTACTCTCTAAAAATCAAGTCATCACATCCTAATTATCTACTTTTATTGCCTTTTCATCAAATATACGTAAAAGGTATTGACATTTTACATAATCTGTGCTACAATGAAGATAGAACGACGCGTTAATGTTTCAAATTAGCGCACAATTAGTCCTTTACTTTTATTTTAGGAGGCAATTTGTATGTCTGTCATCATTCAATCCAGCACTATCTTCGAGTGCACCAGCTCCGCCACTACCGCCGATCTTCGCGCCAGCGTGGACAGCTACTGCGACCCCGATCCCAAAAACTGCAAAACCATCACACTGCATCTTCGCCGCGGCTTCAAGATCGACGGCCAGCCTGCCCGCCGGTGCACCCCGTACGAGGACGGTAACGTCAAAGTCGCCGTCTCCGGCATGACTCCCGAAGATCATCATGGCAAGCGTCATCTGTGCACGGGCACCCTCATGGAGGTAAACGGCGGTCCCAAAGCACCCATTTCCTTCGATGAAACCACAGAAAAGGCCACGAAGCTTACCCCTGTTGGCGTGGGCGATACAATCAGCTTTTTCCAGGACACGGGCGCCGGACGCAGTGATATCTACGAGATCAGGCCCAAGGGCAAGGATCAGCTCATCATCCTCTCCGTCCCCGATGACCTGCCCTTTGACGAAGACGGCGTCCCGCCGGCCTGCATGATCCCGACCATCGACGAGTCCACCCTGTTCGCCAAGCCCACCGGCACCAAATAACTCTGCGTACAACTATCCCTCCTCAATAGCCCCGTTCCTTCACCGGAACGGGGTCTTTTTTGAGCCTAAAGAATCCTTTGTCTAGGGTGGCCCAGTGCAAGAAAGAGGCGAGCAGCGGACCAAGGCGTACTACAAGGTACGCCGAGGGAGCAGAGGAGCCTCTGCCGCCGCAATAGGTCGCTATAGACAAAGGCTAATCTGGAAAAACTACCTTAATCCCCACCTATTCATCCCTAGTGAATATACCCTCCCCCTAATCTCCAGCATCGTCACCGTTTGGTTAAACTTCGAGACCTCCATCCCCGTCTCGCGCAGGATCACCTCCCCATCCTCCACGCCGCGCCCCAGCGCTTGCAAAATCTGCGTCTCCTCCGCGCTATCTCCCATCAGTAGCTCCGCCTGCCGAACCCGCTTCTTCCGCACCGGAGGGAAGAGCACATTTAATACATCATCTATTCCGACCAGCGGCGTCGCCCCTTGCGCTAGGAGTCGGTTACACCCTCGCGAAGTCGGGCGCGTGATATCTCCCGGCACCGCGAAGACTTCCCGCCCCTGTTCCAGCGCATGCGCCGCCGTATTTAGCGAGCCGCTCCGCTCCGCCGCCTCTACGACTACCACCACATCCGCCAACCCCGAAATAATCCGATTCCGCTCCAAGAACGACACCTTTGGGTGGAACTCCGCCCCTGGCGCAATCTCGCTCATCACGCACCCACCCGTCCGCACAATTTCCTCAGCCAGCCCCGTATGCGGGCGCGGATGAATCTGATCAATCGGCGTTCCCAATACGGCCACTGTGATCCCTCCCGCCTCCAGCGCCCCGCGATGGGCGATACTATCGATCCCGTACGCCAGCCCCGATACCACCACCGCGCCCCGTTTTGCACATTCATAGGCCAATTTCCGCGCAATTGCCGCGCCATATTCCGTCGGTTTCCGCGTCCCCACGATCGCCACCGCTTTCGGCCGTTGTGTCTGCTCATGCGAACCCTTGATTGGCAGACTTTCGGGCATTTTTCCATAAAAATACAACATTTTTGGCGTAACCGCAATAGACTCCAACACCTCTGTAAAATCGGCATCTTGGGGTCGGATTTCATTGTTTTTTGAAAGAAAATGTGAAAAAAGTATTGACATTTTTTACCTCGTGTGCTATAATGCTTATTAGTTAGAGTTAAATTGCATCATAGCTCCAACTGTACCTAAATAAATCAAAAATTTCAGTTATCCTAGAGTTATCTCTAGCGTAGCAGAAATTGCGTGCTTTTAAAACCCCTAGGGTCTATAATTTCTCTTTTTTGGTTATAGACTGTAAGTATTACCTCCACTTTTAGGGAACTTTTGAAGGCATAGCAATCCCTATAACCGGCGGGCCCCGTGTTTGTGTGAGGTGGGTCGCGCTCCCGGGATTCCGGGGTCGAACGACGATGCGTTATAGGGCCAGAAAGGCCTCAGGTGATGCCCACCCTTACCTGAGGCCTTTTTGGTGCCCAGAAAAATAAGCAGTGTATAATACGAAAGATTCCGCAAATATCCTTTACGAGCGAATTGTCAAAGATAGCCTTCTTGAGCAACACGAACAGCCAACACAGCGTACAAATAAACGCCCAAAAACCAAAAAAGCAGAATCTAACGCGCTCCTCCTCAAAAAATATGTTATAATCATAGAGACTACCAAGTAGTACATTTTTATTAGGAGGCTTATCATGTCAGAAGTCAAATCCAGCCCCGATCAGGCCACTTCGGAGCCGTTCGCGACCCCCGAGTTTTTCCGCGACTGCTTCACCAACGACAGCGTTGTCGAGATTATCGGCGAAGCTGCCTATTACGACCTGTTCGGCCAGCTCGAGCCCGCACAGCGTCCCCAGACCCTCGCCGACATTATCCATCTCGATCCATCCTCTGAGGAATTCTACGCCGAGTGCGCTTATCTTAATCACTGGGCTCACCAGCTCGACCATGATCCGAACGAAGAAGGCATCGATAATATCGATTGTCATCCGTTTGCAGATGACGACACGAGCACCAACGGCGTCGAAATCATTATCAGTTGCGTTCCAAACCTCGCATTTTTCCAATACCGTATCGACCCTGACCATCCCGACGCCGGCTACGAGCTCATAATTATCGACACTTACTTCAATCTCATATACCAGCGCGAACCCGGCCAGGACCCGTACACCGAATGGACTATCAACTGCATGGCCGATGATCCCGAATATGTCAATGCTGACGGCGAGATTGCCTTCACCGGCGACCACACCAACATCTAAGCCCACACCGGTTGTCTCCGGCCTTCAACCCACCGGCGACAACTCCACCCCGCTCTCTGAGCGGGGTTTTCATGTCTCCCGAGCTATGCTATACTAAGAATATGGATGGGCGCACATTATAAATCAATGCGCCTAAACTGCTTTTCAAAAAATCCCTCAAAGGTGGTGACATAAATTGCCGAATGCCAAGCTCCTCACCCAGCTCAGAACTCGTCGCACTAAAGATACCAATTATTATCATATACTTTATCAGAAACAGCACTACGATACTGGCTACGCCAAGAGATTGCGTGAACATCCGTATATGGGTGGGTATCTCCAGCGAACACTGCATAGCTATCTCCATTCCGTCATCCACGATGTATCGACACCGAGTGGAGCGGTATGTAAATATGCCTATCAAGAGCTAGTTCGCATGCAGGAGGCTGACGAAATTGATATCTGGAATGATAGCCTACCCAAACGTATCGATGTTTTGGTAGAGATTCTGCGCGATCGTTGTCCTCTAGCAATTATTGCTACCCTTGAATGGCAACGAGATATCATTACTGACCGCTCAAAATCATACAAATAGCAGTTTAGGAGCGCATGCCAAAACCGCCTGGGCATCACACGATGCCCAGTTTTCTTGCACGACAACTCGTAAGATGCTCTTGCTACATAATAACGCCCAAAATTATCTTGACTTTTCCACCGAAGTGTGCTATAATGAAAGTATAAGGTGCTCATTTTACCTTTACCGCCTTCTCTGGGCGGTCATACGCTCTTTCACAGTCAGTAGTACAGATTGGAGGAAATGTCATGAACGAACGCGAATTGAAACGCATCCTATCTCACAAGCCCAACGGCCACACCGACCACCCCGATCCGGACGTTACTATGTCCGAAGCCGTCTTTGGCCTGACCGACCTCGCTCATATCCAGCAGACGCCCGCCATCGCCGAGATGAAGCTGCTCGAGCCCTCTTATCCCGTTTTCACCAACCCCAGCGGCCACACCTTCAGCAAACTCGAAGACGCTCTGCGCTTTGGTAACCAGCGCACCTGGAAGCTCGCTGAATACTACGTCGACAACGCTGGGCTTTTCTTGGTCTTCCTACCCAGTAGCCGCGAGCTGGCCACTATCGCTCAGCAGCAACTCGAGTCCATCTCTACCTACGTCGACGATGAACAAGCCGCCCGCGAAATTTACGCCAAGAATTTGGTCGAGCAATACGGCCTCGTTCTCAAAGTCACCGGCGACTACCGCCTCTATTTCGACTTCGGCAACACCGCCGACCATGTCGAGGGTACCATCAATGGCCAAGGCGGGCAGAGCACGATCATCACGAAGGTGAATCGTACTCACTGCCTCCGCCGCGCCACCTACAAGGAAGGCGCCAAGAGAATGACTCTTACTAACTACTGCTAACAAGATTGGGGCTGGCTAACCACCCCAACCCCACAGCCCCGGCACCCGCCGGGGCTAAAAATTATCTTGCCAACTTAGTATTGGGCGACGCACCGAACGGGAATGCCATAATAGCGGTGATAGAGAGTACTAAATAGATCCGGTGATAGTATGAACTCGCTGCTCTTGAAGAACATGTTATATGCATTATCACTATCATAAGACGTACTAGACCAATAGACACCCCTAGAACTAGCATCGTTAAGGCCATATTCGCTATAAAAACCAGCAGTCAGAAACTTATACGGGGTAGCTTGAATATTGGTCAACCTAGTCACATAATCACCGCCTAAATTAGCACCATTTATGCCAAAAAGAGTTTGAAATTGAGTCATCGTTGGCAATCTCCAGCCCTTTGGACATATACTACCGGAGGCCAAGCCGCCCTTTGCCGTTACTAAGACGCCAGTTCCTGCAGTAGCTGCTGGCCAAGAGTAGTAATTGCCAAAGCCCTGTTTCCAGCCATACAGATTCGTGCTACCAGTCTTTACCTGCACCGCAGTATAGCTGTTAGCGTTCCAAGAACTTACGTCTGCCGGTAAAACCCAGCTACCGCTCACATCAGAATCGGCGCTAGTTAGAGTTCTAATACCAGATAGCCTTAAATTCTCCTGCATCCAGCAATTGTCATCGACTAGCTTAACAATCGCATACTCATTATTATCACGAATATCACGTAAAATCTTCGTAGCACCTACATCAACGCCCCGACATATCTCAGGAGACATTTCCTGCAATGTCGTAATAGAATCTAGCGTTGCTTTCCACACCGCATACAACACCTTTGTTGGACTATCTTTCTGCAAAGTTAAAGTTTGCCCTGGTGCAAAGTTAGCGTTAGCCACAGTTGCAGAGTTGCTATCGCTCCAGCCTAAGAAATTATAGCCAGTTCTAGCCATACTTTCTTTACCTTTGATCGTAAACTGATACGAAGCATCTGCTGAATCTACTGTTTGTGCCGTCGGAGCATTGCTACCACTATTAGCATTGTACGATAGTGTATAGGTAACCACCGCCGGCGTCGCCGTTAGTGATAGCGTTACTCCCGCCGTATAGGTACCAGGATTTGCATCTACTCCAAAGTTTGCCCCGAAGACCAACTTCCTCTCGCAGTTCACACTATAGCTCGATGGGTTATCACAAGTCAGCCCGGTACCGCTAGTCGACATCGTATTATATGTCATTTCTTCTACAGCTTCACTATCTTCTCCCCAGGCATATCCCCAAATGTTAGAGTCTGAAGCACTCATTTCTGTACCAGTCTTACCTTCTGCTCCACCTACTATAGTGCTAGCGCCATCTGAAGGCGTTAAATTCACCGGTCCAGAGATTTTCAGATCATAGCTCAGGATATTTGAGCCCGTAACCTTCACTTTATGACTTCGGTAGGCTGTACCTGCTCCTGGTGCAGTCGTCACTTGACCTGCCACTGTATTGCCATACCCATCACTAGTATCACTTGTTACGTTTAGGGCAATCGTTGGTGCAGGGGCTACGCGCGCCATGCTGTTACTACTGCCTTCACCAGCTTCTACAGCATAACCTTTATTGCCACTAACACCACCAAATAAATCTGGAGCAAATATTACACCTAACCCCAAAAGGAGAACGACCATACAACTTAGAGGAATGCTATAAGAAACTAAATACAATCTATTATGATTTATCTTATTACATAAGCCTATTGGAATACTATATAGCTTATGAAGTTTACGTTTCTTGTAGTGCATGGTCGCCCTCCTTTTGTGGATTCATGTAGGCTTTTGCTAGAGTTTTCCTAGCAAAAGCCCTGCTAGATTTATATAACCTCCAAGGGCACCACTTTTGGCAACGCAACCAAACAAAAATGGCACCACGAAGGGTGTCTAAAGCCGAAAACTAACGTCAAAGGCGGATGCCTTTTCTGCAGTTCTTCGTGATGCCATTTCTACAGAAAAAACACCACTCTTTTAACGTTAATTGTATTCGACTTTAGACACTCTCATTGTACCACATAAAAATGCTTTGCGAAAAAAATTAATATTAATTAGCAAGAGAGGTCGATGCCTGCCCCTCGACTAGCACAAAAGCCGCAAAACTTGCAAGCACTAGCATGAAAAATCTTCCTACATAAAAACTCACAAATGGCTCACAGATGACTCACGAATGACGCACAAAACCCAAAAATCACAAGAAATGCCGCAAAATATCATGCTAGTGCTTGTTATTTTGCGAAAAATCATGCTACGATTGCCTCATGAAAAAATTTAATAGATCACCAGCCGGTCTTGTCATCGGCGCCACCATCGCACTGCTAAGCATTGCGGCTATACCAACTTTAATTATCGGTCATTCACGTCCACAAGACGAACCAGAGCTTACTGACGCGACAACTCAGCCTGCACTAGACGATACGCCAGCAAATCCCGACCAGTCTAGTCAAGATGCTGGAGCCGATCATGCTATCGACCAAGCCTTCGCATCAACTAGTCCACTCACTCCTACTTCGGACATCCAATTACCCCAGAATAATAATTCTAGCCAAACCACCAATCAGCAGCCACCCGCGCCTAGCACTCCTAGCGACAATAGTAGCCATATTAATAATAACCGCCCCAACAGCAATCACGTCAATAATGATCAATCCGGCAACGACGACCATACCGACCCAGCTCCGACCATCGCAGCCGCCATGCCCACTGGCCTCGACTGGGAAATCGACCCGGATTCCGACGAAGATGCCGATCACGATGGCCTCTCTAACCGCGAAGAAAAGCTCCACGGCACCAACCCTCGCGCTGGCGACACTGATGCCGACGGGCTTAATGACTACGACGAAGTCACCACTTACCACACCGATCCAAATCAAGCCGACACCGATGGCGATGGTCTGACCGACTATAACGAAATCACCCTCGGGCTCAATCCTCTACTAGTCGATTCTAAGCATGATGGCATCCGCGATGGAGCTCGCGAGCTCACTTATCACCATGCCACGGATAATCTAACTGTCGCTCTAGCCGGCACGGGCAATCTCGCCAGCATCACTCTCACCGCCACCGCTCGCCAGCTCGGCAATCCCGGCGACATCCTCGATACTCTCTACCATTTCCAATCCGCCGGCAGTCTCACACAGGCTACTGCGACGCTCACCTTTTCCGATACAGAGTGGCAAGACCTTCTTGTCGAAGCCAATGAACTCGCTTTTTACCAATATCATACCGATACCCTATCCTACAGCGAGCTTCCTACTACCGTCGACCTCAATGCTCGCACTTTAACAGCGACCGTTCCGAATCCCGCTAGTTTCATTATTGGCAGCAGACGCCTCATGCAGACCAATCCCGATCGCCAGATTTTCTTCGCCATCGACCATTCTGCCAGTATGGATCGTTCCAATTCTGATCCAGACGGTCTGCGTTTTAGCCTCACCAAACAGCTAATCCTGCAACTACAAGCCAATCGCACCAACTTCGGTTTTGCCAAATTTGCCAAGACTTACGCTCTTATCTCCGAGCTCGGCACTACGCCAACACTCGTCACTAATGCACTAGACGACGCTCTCAAGACGTCAAATGTCAACCGCTCATATACCGACATTGCTACGGCTCTGTCAAGAAGCATGGAGCAATTTTCTGGCGACGGTCAGAAATATCTCGTGATTCTGACTGATGGCGAGCATAATTATGGCACATTTAATACTGCTGAACTTGTCGAAACTGCCAAGCAAAGCCAAACTCATATTTGCGCCATCGGCTTCGGTGACAGCGTACAAAACGAGAAACTATCCTACATCGCCGAACAAACGGGTTGCCACTTTTATTCCTCTACCAAAGTCGATGAGCTCGCCGCGCTCCTCAATGGTTTACGCACTCAACTCACCGATAACCTCATAGATACTGATGGCGATGCTCAAAACGATGCCGTCATGCTCGCGCAGAATAATTTTATCCCGCAGCGCGACGGTTTCTCCTTCCAAAACTTCGCCTCTACTCTAGTATTTGGTCATTGTTACGGCATGTCCAAACTCGCCCAACAATATTATCAGGGGAATCTCTCTTTCCAGCAAGCACCAACTACCATCTGGTCTCGTGTCGATTCTCAGCCTATCAACTTACAATATAGTCTCAATCGCCATTTCACTTCACACCTGCCGCTTTACGATTTTCATTTTACCACCAATGCTCTCCAATATACGTTTGGAAAAGGTTTACAATACGCTTGGCAAAATGGCAATCTCGTTCTCACTAATTCAGCCGACATCCTCGCGACTGGTCTATACGACATTACTCAAAACCGCGGCACTAATTATCTCTACGAAAGCCCACTCTATGACGAAGCCAAGGCTCAGACTAGTGCAATCTTGCAGCGTGACGATCTACAGCTACTCAATGCCATTACTTTAAGACATTACGATCAGTACAAAAAAGCTTTTCGTGTCTTTACTAATACAGAACAACTTGCCAATGGCTTGCCTAGTTTCGTCGATACGGTTCGCCAAGAATTGGCTGCCGACCACGTGCCAATCTTTGCCTTCCACAACGGCTATGGCTGGCACGCAGTCAATGTTACCAGTGTCGCGGAATCGCTCGATCTTCCGAACCGATATTATCTCTTCATTTATGATAATAATTATCCCGGCACCACTCGACGCGTCGATCTAGATTGCGCCGGCACAGCTTGTTCTTTAGCCAACAATTCCTATTATCAAACTACCGAACACGAAATTTCATTAGATTAAATCAACCTTTCCATTTACATATTAGTCATGCTCCATAAATACCTTTTCTCGGGACTCCCGGAGGTTACGACCGAGGATGAGCGCCCGAGACCCGTGACGACGGGCTCGAGGGACGCGACCCGAGAAAAAGCGTATTTATGGAACAAAGCTCAATTTTGCAAACCCAAAGCCTTGACACGTATGTTATGATAATAATATATGCCTAAAAATCTAGTAATCGTCGAGTCCCCAGCCAAAGCTCATACTATCGAGAAATATCTCGGTAAGGATTTTCATGTCCTGGCTTCCGTCGGCCACATCCGCAAGGATACCAAGGTCGACAAAGAAACTTTCGACGTCACTTACGAGATCGACCCTGGCCATACGAAGATTATCAATGAGCTCAAGCGCGCTGCGAAGGATGCCGACACCATCTGGCTAGCGACCGATGAAGACCGCGAAGGTGAGGCGATTTCTTGGCATCTCATGCAAGTGCTGAAACTCCCGAAGGGAACTAAGCGCATTACTTTTCACGAGATTACTAAGTCCGCGCTCGAGGCCGCTATTCAGAATCCTCGCACTATCGATATGGATATGGTTGCCTCTCAGCAAGCTCGTCAGACTCTCGACATGTTAGTCGGTTACGACCTTTCTGGCGTCGTCCGCCGCAAAGTCCCGGGTGCTATTTCCGCCGGCCGTGTCCAATCCCCCGCGCTGCGCCTAATCGTCGAGCGTGAACAAGAAATCGAGAAGTTCGCTGGCAAAGCCAAGTTCAAAGTCACCGGCACTTTCACCGATTCGGCTAAGAACGAACTCGCCGCCACCCTCGACCACGCTTTCGACGCCGAGAAGACCGCCACGAATTATCTCGAGAAGATCTCCGACGCAAAGTTCCAGGTCGCCGACGTCGCCAAGACCCCTGGCGTTCGCCACCCCGCTCCGCCTTTCACTACCGCTTCTATGCAGATCGAGGCCAACTCTCGTCTCGGCTTCGCCACCCGCACTACCATGAACGCCGCCCAGGCCCTCTATCAAGCTGGCCTCATCACTTATCACCGCACCGACAGTCTCAACCTCTCTAAGCAAGCCATCGCTATGTGTGCGCATTATGTCGAGGAGTATTACGGCAAGGAATATCTCAAAGTCCGAAATTTCAAGACTAAATCCGCCGGCGCCCAGGAAGCCCACGAAGCCATCCGCCCTACCCATATCGAGCAAGAAGTCGCCGGCAAGAACGATTACGAGCGCAAGCTCTACAAGCTCATCCGCAACCGCACCCTCGCCACCCAGATGGCCGACGCCCAGACCGAGAAGACCGTCATCACCATCTCTAATGACAAAGAATCTAAATGTAACTTCGAAGCCAAAGGCGAAGTCATCGTCTTCGATGGTTTTCTCAAAGTCGCTGGCCGCCTCAAAGAAGACGAGCTACCCGCTCTCCAGGTCGGCGACCCTCTGCGGCGTCAACTCATTACCGCTCGTCAGAATTTCTCCAAACCGCCTGCCCGCTATACCGAAGGTTCACTGGTTAAGAAGCTCGAAGAGCTCGGCATCGGTCGTCCATCTACCTATGCCACCATTATGTCTGCCATCCAGGCGCGCGGCTACGTCGTCAAAGGCGATTCTGAAGGCGAGCCACGCGACGTCATCGAGCTCCAGCTCACCCAGCAGGGAATCAAGCGTGAAATCGTCACCGAGAAGACCGGCTCCACCAAAGGCAAGCTCCTCCCAACTCCGATTGGCGAGCTCCTGGCCGGCTTCCTCACCGACAATTTCAACAATATTGTCGATTATCAATTCACGGCCAATATTGAAGAAGACCTTGACAAGATCGCCGATCACAAACTCGAACGCGTCAAGATGCTGCGCGATTTCTATGGTCCTTTCCAGAAAGAAGTCCTCAAATCCGACGATGCCGCCCGCTACAACAACGCCAGGGAACTAGGCAAGGATCCTAAGACTGGCCAGCCGATTTATGCCAAAGTCGGCCGCAATGGCGGCTTCATCCAGCTCGGCGACAACGAGAAAACTTCCGGCGAAAAGCCCCGTTTCGCCCCACTTCCGCGCGGTAAGACCGAGAAGACCGTCACCCTCGCCGAGGCTCTCCAACAGCTCGCCATGCCCGCGCTCCCCCGCGAGCTCGGCACCGCCAAAGACGGCTCTACTCTGATCGCCGCTAGCGGACCTTTTGGCCCTTATCTGAAAGGTGGCAAATATAACATCCAGATCAAAGGCTACGACCCCTATACTATTGATTTTGAGACCGCGAATAAGCTCTATCAAGCCAAGCTCGATTCTATCATTGCCGACTGGGGCGACATCATGATCATCAATGGCGCTTACGGCCCCTATGTCAAAGGCCCCGGCCGTTTCAACAACGTCAAAATCCCTAAAGAACAAGACCCAAAGAAAATCACCCTCGAAGAAGCCAAAAAAATGCTCGAAGCTAAGCCTGCGCGCAGCGGCCGTTTCGCGAGAAAATCCACTAAATCCGCCACTAAATCCGCTTCCAGATCGACAAAATCCACCTCCAAGCCCACCAAATCCGCCAAAACCACCCGCAAAACCACCTCCCGCTCTGCCAAAACCGCGTCTAAGGCCTCAAAATCGCCTTCTAAGGCCACCAAAGCCAAAACCGCCACCACACGGCGCTCCGCTACTAAGAAAAATCCCTAAACTATGGTCAAATAATATCATCGAAACCCTAGTTTAGCCATAAGCATTAACGCTCCCGACACTTATTTTCTTCAAGAGTACAAATTCTCACCAAAATTCAGAAAATTCTTCCAAAAACTCAAAATTTTAGCCAAAAAGTGCTATAATAAATTATAGAAAGTTAACAAATTCGTAAAAAATCAAATTTATCTATTGACAGTCATATATAATTATGCTATCATAAAGTAAGTTTTTATATTAATTTTATCGTTCAACGAAGGGAACCTGATGGAGCAGAACGCCAGCATCATAGAAAATGCCATTACGGGTAGCTTGAATATTATCGAGCAAGACCGCGAGCGCGAAATTATCTCTCGCCGCTTTGGTCTCACCGGCCAAAGAGAAACTCTCGAACAGATCGGGGAATTACTCAACATCACCCGTGAGCGCGTCCGCCAGCTCGAAAAGGCCATTCTCGTCCGCCTTCGTATCGGTGCCGAAGAGGGGCAAATCCCCGAGCTCGCCGCCGCTGAGAAGCTCATCATCCGCAATCTCACCGAGCTAGGGCGAGTCGCTCGCACTACTGCTCTCGCTGACCAGATCTATGGCGGCACCGCTACCCCTATCGAGCGCGCCCGCCTCGTTTTTATTAGCGCTATTTCTAATAGTCTCACCGAGATCGATGAGAACGACCTCTACTACTCTGGCATCGGCATTGCCGAATACGGCGACGTCACTACTATTCATGAAAAAGTCGACGAAATCGTCCACGTCATCAAGCAAAACAAATCTCCGATGACCATCGATCAGCTCGACAACGTTCTCGATTACGAGCACCCGAACTACATCCGCGCGATCGCTTCGATTTCTAAGCAGCTCGCTTCACTCAACGGTCTCTGGGGCCTCACGAAGTGGCCAACCGTCAACCCGCGCAACATTCGCGACAAAATTTACGTCGTCCTTGAGGCGAAAAAGGAGCCGATGCACTTCTCCGATATCGCCACTGCGATTTCTCAGTCCGATTTCCGCCGCAAGAATGTCACTATCCAGGCGATTCACAACGAGCTGATCAAAGATCCTCGCTTCGTCCTGATCGGGCGAGGCATCTATGCCCTCAATACTTGGGGTTACACCCGCGGTACCGTCGCCGATATTATTACGAAGATTCTCAAAGACGCCGACGAGCCACTCACTCGCGAAGAAATCGTCAAACGCGTCCTCCATTCTCGCAAGGTTAAGGAAACTACCGTCCTCCTCAACCTCCAAAACAAAGAATTATTCAAGAAAATCGGCAAAGATTCATATACCATCGCCAATTAATTGCGCTTTTCTAAAGTCTGTAATATAATATATACATCATGCTTGCGCATATTATTAACTTTATTTTGCAACCTTATTTCTGGATTCCCGTCATCGGGATCTTGGGCTTCTTAACTTACCGTAATTATAAGAAGTTGAACCGTCTCAAAGTCCTCAACGTCGATTCCGTCCTCCTCATGCTCGAGGTCCCTCGCGCCAATGACAAACGCGAACTCGCCGCTGAGCAGCTTTTTGCCAGTCTCCACGGTATTTTGCGCGATGCCGCCGAGCTCAAACATTCTGGCGGCGTCCAGGAGCATCTCAGCTTCGAGATCGCCTCGACCAAGGGCCAGATTCGCTTTTATGTCTGGGTACCAGCCATCCTCCAGAGTTTCGTCGAGGGACAAATCTATGCTCAGTATCCCAGCGTCCAGATCTACAAAATGAACGAGGATTACACTGATAATCGTGACAAATATCCGGTTATTTATTCCACCGAGCTCGCCCTTACCGAGAATAGCGCCCTCCCAATCAAGACTTTTGACAATTTCGAAGTCGACCCGCTCGCCGGTATCACCGGCACCCTTGCAAAATTGAATCCTGACGCCTCCGAAGAACTCTGGGTGCAAATCCTAACTCGGCCAATCCCTGATGATTGGCACAAAAGTACTACCGACCGTTGGATCAGCAAGGTTAAAGCCGGCAAAAAAGGCGGCGCGATCGACTGGGTCTGGATCACTCAGGCCCTTGGCGCTTTCTTCCGCCCACCCACCGGTGGCACTGGCGACGAGGTGAAAGTCGAGCTCTCCGAGCGCGACAAGACCCGCATCGCCAAGGCCGAAGAAAAAGCTACCAAGCTCGGCTACGAAGTCAAAATCCGCCTCGCCTACCTCGGTCAAGACCAGACCAATGCCAAGCTCAATATGCAAGCCCTCGTCGGCACCTTTAAGCAGTACAACTCCACCAATCTCAACGGCTTCAAACTCACTCACGGCAGTTTCAAGCCCGAGGATCTCGACGCCTACAAGATGCGCCAGTTCGCTGACCACGGTTTCATTCTCAATATTTCTGAGCTAGCCTCCGTCTATCACCTCCCGCATACTTCTGTCGAGACTCCTAACATTGTCTGGGCCACCTCTAAGACCGCCGAGCCACCTGCTCAATTACCACTCATCACCGGCAACACCGCCCACGATGAGAATATTTCCGCTTTCGGTCTCACGAACTTCCGCGGTATTAACCATCAGTTCGGCATGCTCCGCCGCGACCGCTCTCGTCACGTCTATATCATCGGTCAGACCGGCGCCGGTAAATCTGGTATGCTCGAACTGTTCGCTCTCTCTGACATCTTTTATAATCAAGGCTACTGTATCATCGATCCGCACGGCGATTTCGCCATCAACAATCTCCGCTTCGTACCGGAAAACCGTATTAAAGATGTGATTTATTTCAACCCTGCCGACACCGCCTACCCGATCGCTTTCAACCCTCTAGAGATTAGCGACCCTAGTCGCAAGCCCAACGTCTGTTCCGAAGTTATCGGCGTACTAAAGCGTATGTTCGGCGATTCTTGGGGTCCGCGCCTCGAGCACATCCTTCGCCACACCATCCTCGCCCTGCTCGACCGCCCCGAGACTACCCTACTCGACATTTCGCGTCTTCTCACCGACAAAGATTTCCGCAAAGAAACTCTCGATTATTGCACCGACGTCACCGTCCTCCAGTTCTGGAAACACGAGTTCGGCCAGTGGAATGAGAAGCAAGTCAATGAAAGTATCGCCCCAGTCCTAAACAAGGTCGGCGCATTCACCGCCAACCCAATCATCCGCAACATCATCGGCCAGCCGAAATCTAGCTTCGACGTCCGCAAAATCATGGACGAAGGCAAAATCCTCGTCGTCAATCTCTCTAAGGGTCTAATCGGTGAAGATAATGCCGGCATCCTCGGCGCCTTCCTCGTCACTAAGGTCCAGCTCGCCGCCATGAGTCGCTCTGATATCCCAGATGTCGCCGATCGCCGCCCCTTCTACCTCTATGTCGATGAGTTCCAGAACTTCGCCACCGATTCCTTCGCCGTCATCCTCTCTGAAGCTCGTAAATACGGCCTCAATCTCACCGTCGCCAACCAATACATCTCCCAGATGACCGATTCCGTCCGCGACGCCGTCTTTGGCAACGTCGGTACTACCATTTCCTTCCGCGTCTCCGCTGATGACGCTCCGATTCTCGCCAAGCAGTTCGAGCCGACTTTCGACCAATCCGACCTCCTCCAGCTCAACAACCGCCATTTCGTCATCTCCATGATCATCAACGGCGAAAAAGTCCCCGCCTTCTCCGCCACCACTCTCTCCCTGCCCACCACTCCACAAGACAACTTCGACAAAATCGTCGAAAGCTCTCGCCAGGGCTACGCTCGTAACCGCGCCGAAGTGGAAGCCGAGATTCGCGAGACCATCGAACAATCCGAGAAATATAAAAAAGAACTCTCCGACAGCGGCCGCATGGTCAATGAGCAGATTAATAATAGCTACACCGTCCGCGATTACGGCAGGGAACTAGAGAATAACAGAGGTAATACCTTTAATTCCAGTACCCGAACAAATACCGAACATAATGGCAATTCTCGCGCGCAGGGAAGCAAGAAACCTGCTTTCCAGTACGTCCCTACCCCTCAGGCTGACTTCCGCAAGATGAAATTATCCCCCAATAACGCCGAGGGGAAGCAAAGTTTAGGATTAAAGGATCTCGGCGCCCTCGTCAAGGAACGTCAGCAGGAAACTACCCCTCCAAAGGCCACCTCGCAGTCATCAGGGAACCAGCAAGCTTCCCTATCCGCCTCACGCACGGTCTCGAAAACGCCCCAAAAGGCTTCAGATACACCTGCTCCTGCCAAACCTTCCTCACACCCAGCTAATGCCCAAAAGCCGCTCAAAACGCCCGAAAATAGCCTTAAACACGATAAATCCACTACTAAACCAGTTCAAAATCGCCCTAAGAGTGATAATGCTAGCCATTCTACCGGTGTTAATTCTAGCCGCTCCGCGGACGTCAACCCTAGCCGCGCCGCAAATACAAGCTCCAATTCTAGCCGCCATATAAACGCCGATTCTAATCGTTCTGCGGACGTTAGCTCCAGCCGTTCTACGAGCGCTGACCCTAGCCTGGCCAACAGCTATCAAATCGTCGCCAAAGAGGTCGCTCGCCGCGCCGAGTCCAAATTCGCCGGCCCGCTTGCTAATCCCAAGCTCAAGTCCACCGGCAAAACCATCCTGAAAGCCGCCTCCGCCCCCGATCAAAAGCCTTCTCAAAAGTAACATCTCAAAAGTATCTTTGCTCAAATCGGCGAACCCTCACGCCCGATCCGCCGTCCACCCGCCAACAGCCGGGGAAGACGTATAGACACTCGTCTTTTTGCTAGATTCTTAATGTCGCACAATACATATTTTACGACATTATATCAGGAGCTACAGGGGTAGCCAGCCTGCCTATCCGAGCCGCTCAGCCTCCACCCCTGTTATGGATTTTTCAGTTTTACAAATTCCCTATTTCCCTCTTTTTTATTTATTTTTCATAACACTACCACCATCCGTCTCGCCCCACCCACATAAAACTCTATTTTTTGCTCCTCCCTACCACCCGAACAAATACCGAACTGAAATAGAATCACAGACTGCGATTTTCACCCCTATAACCTATAATTCAAGCGCTGCGGATTCGCGTCAGCGATATCCGTACTAAACTCTCGATGAATCATTATCCTGTCACCCCCTCCTCCTAAACCCGCCAAGAGCGGGGCTATCCCTTACCAAGACACAAGATTTCCCTACTTCCCTTTTCATCAAACATTTTACTTGACAGTCATACAAAAATCTGCTAAAATAGAAATATCTTAGTTCCTTATAATCTATCAAAAAAGGTGGTATCATCTATGCCCGAAATTTCCACAAAAGTCCAGATCGCCATCAGTATCCTCATCACTGGCGCAGCAGGTGCCGCACTCCTACTCCTCTTTCACCGCTACCTCCACACCAGCGAGAAACACTTCTTCCTAATCTGGCTCGTCAGCATTTGTAGTGTCCTCGCAGCCTCGTATGTATTTCTCCTGCCGCTCATCACTATTTTTATCCCCATCGGTATCCTCGTTATCGGTTACTTCAGCTATAAATGGCATTAAGCACCACTCGCCCCGCCCCGTGCGGGGCTTTTTCCATACTCATCAAATATCCACCTACTGAAACCCCTCATCGAGAGATTATTACCGCATCGATTCTCACATACCAAGCCCCACCAAGCATCAAGCGCCTCTACAGCCCGAACGCCTCCGCATATTTCACCACTCCTTTAATTTCGCCGTCAAAGTCATTAAGCTTTTTCACCATATAATTTGCTTCATTCACCTCAAAAGGCGCCTTTATTCCATACTTGGCCGCATTCTCATAGCCAAACTGCGGATAATACTTGTCGCTCCCCAGCACCACGAAATAATGATATCCGAGCTTCTTTGCAACCTTATGCCCCTCTTCTACTAATCTCGCCCCTGTACCATGCCCCTGATACGGCGGATCTACTGCCAGCGGCGCCAACGCCACTTCCTCATGACCGCCAATTTTCACCGTCGTAAACATCACATGTCCAATCACCTTACCATCTTTCTCGGCCACCAGCGATAGTTCCGGTATGTAGTTTTTGCTTTTTCTAAGCGCCACGATCAAATCTTGCTCATTCCCATCACTGTGCTCCGCCGTCGCAAACGCCGCCCTCACTAAATCATACACGCGCGCATAATCCGCCTCTGTTTCAGGTCTAATCTTTATCATTTTCTTCCTTTCCCTTCTGGTCCTTTAGGTTCTGCTTCATTTTCTCTTTTTCTGCACATCTTTCATACATCCTCGCCAGCCACTTTACAATTCGATTCTTTAAGGTCGAATCATCCAGCTCCTTAATCTCGTCTAACATTAACTTTTCGTCATTCTCATCGACGACCTCTATATTTATCTTTACGATCCCGCTCGCCAGCAACCCCACCAAAACAATCATCAGCACCCCAATCATCACCAAAAGCGCCATTCCAGGATGCATTACTGCAAATATCTCCATCCGCCTCCTTATTTACCTCAATTATAACACCTGTTTCCGAAAACTATGTGATTTTCCCTATTTCCCTCTTCCCTAGCATAAATACACTTGACAAACATCATAAAGTATGCTAGAATGGAAAAATAAGTAAATTTCGTTCTTTAAAAGGAGTGTGTCAACTTGATACCTGAAACCCCACAATATATTTTCGATCCAAATATCAATCCCTATATCGACATCGATGATATCAACTCTCCCGCCATGCAAAAGATAGCCGGCGTCAGTAACTACAATAGTGGTGACACCATCGAAGAAGTAATTAATAACATTCGCTTCCTCCCCTACGAAGTCATCGTTTTATTCGATTATAACATGCGGAAAGTATACGAGCACACAGATTACGAACAGCTATCTTGCAGGTATCTAATCCCAAACAGTTGGTGCTCACATATTAAAATTATGCTACATAATCACCCTGTAGAATGCACTTTTTCAGATCTTGACCTTTTAGCCATGCAATCTAATGGCTATCCAACCGCCATTGTCGTAACAAAAAATTTCACCTACATACTTCATGGCCTTCCTAACGATTGGAAAAGCGAAGCTCCTCCAGAGTTAAACTCACCCGAGCAACTCGAGACTTACCTAGATGCTCATACTAGTTTCGCTCATGACTTTGGAGAAGCATCAATAGTGAACGATTTTTGTATTGAGCAACTCGTCAATAAGATGGCCCGCTCAGGTATGCATATTCAATACTCCGTCCGAGATACTGCCGGAAAAGTACTTCTTAGGCTTCCATATGCCACAACCAAAGAAGTATCGTATTTCTATCAATACATAAAACACCGCAGGTATCACCCATAATCTTAGCCCCGCCCCGTGCGGGGCTTTTCTCTCCTCCAAACAGATACCTATTCCGCAAACTGCGAGTTATACAGCTCTGCATAGAATCCCCCAGTGTCCAGCAACTCCTCATGCTTCCCTCTCTCGACAATCCGCCCATCTTTCATCACGAGGATCAAGTCCGCATTCCGGATCGTCGACAGCCTATGCGCAATGATAAAGGACGTCCTTCCCTTCGTCAGCTTCGAGAAAGCATCCTGGATCAGCTGCTCGGTGCGCGTATCCACATTCGAAGTCGCCTCATCGAGGATCATCATTGGCGGATTCGCCACCATCGCCCGCGCGATCGTCAGCAGTTGCTTCTCCCCCGCCGAAATATTATCCGAGTCCTCGCTAATCTCCGTCTTGTACCCGTTCGGCAATGACTCGATGAAGTGATGAATACTGCTCATCTTCGTCGCTTTTACAATATCTTCGTGCGTCGCTTTGATATTGCCGTAGCGCAAATTCTCCTCAATCGTCCCCGAGAATAGCCAAGTATCCTGCAATACCATACCGAACAAACGCCTAACATCTGCCCGTTTCATTTCCCTAGTCGGCACTCCATCAATCGAAATATAGCCATTCACCGGATCATAGAATCGCATCAGCAAGTTGATAATTGTCGTCTTCCCCGCCCCAGTCGGCCCCACAATCGCTACTTGCATCCCTGGCTCGATTTTCACCGAGAAATCTTTAATAATTTCCTTCCCCGGCTCATAGCCAAAGTTCACCTGATGAAATTCTACTTCCCCTTCTACATTTTCGATCACCTGTGCTGGATTCGCATCTGGAGTCTCTTCCGGCTCATCCAAGAAGTTAAACACGCGCTCCGCCGCCGCCATCGTCGACTGGATATTCGGAGCGATTTGTGAAACCCCCTGAATCGGCTGGTTAAACTGACTCACATATTGGATAAACGCCTGGATGCTACCGATCGCCAGCTTCCCCTTGATTACCATGTCGCCACCAATCACACAAATCACCACATAGCTTAGATTCGTCAGCACATGAATAATTGGATACGCCAAGAAGGAAAAGAATTGTGCCTTCCATCCCGTCTCGTATAACCGCTGATTCGTCTTCTTAAAGTTCCCTACCGAAATCCCCTCGTGTGAGTTCGCCTTAATAATCGACTGTCCCGCATAATCTTCTTCAATCGTATTATTCAGCTCGCCTAGCGTCGTCCGGTTCGTCCGGTAAAACTCTTGCGCTTTTTTCGCGAGACGGCTAATCGCCAGCAATGACAACGGCACCACCAAAAGTGCCACTAGCGCCAACGGCACCGAGATCGTCAGCATCATCACCAAGATCCCCACGATCGTCACCACATCCGACAACACCTCCGAGAGAATCCTCGATAACGACTCCGTAATCGCATCGATATCATTACTCATTCGGCTCAGCGTATCACCAAACTGATTCTTATCAAAATACGAAATCGGCAACCGTGAAATCTTCAGAATAATCTCGTCCCGCAACTTGCGTCCGTATTTTTCCGTCGCCACTGATAGCATCACACCCTGGACATAGCCCAACACTGCCGATACTAAGTATAGCACAATCAGGATAATCACCAACGATGTAATCACCCCCCAGTCAATCTCGCCCGTCGCCGAGAAACTGTTCATCGCCTCCGTCGTAATCTGCCCCAAAATCAACGGTCCAAACAGCGACAGCACTACCGACACCACCGTCAACACCATCGACGTAATAATCAGCACACGCCAAGATTTCAAATCCCCCACGAATCTCTTAAACACTTTCCCAAAATTCTTCGGCTTCGGTGCATCCATCATCATTTTCGCCATTATGCTTCCCTCCCCTGCTTATTTTCAATCACTTCTACACTACTCCTACTACCGCTCTCGACCTTTCCAATCTTCCCTTTTGCTAGTTCTTTTTCAAATTCTTCCTCCGACAACTGCGACTTCGCAATCTGGCGATATACTTCACAATCTCTCAATAGCTCCGCGTGCGTTCCTTTCCCCACCACTTTCCCCTCGTTCAGCACTACGATCTGCTCCGCGTCCTTGATCGTACTAATCCGCTGCGCCACGATCAACGTCACCGCATCTTTCGTCACCGGTTTCAAATCTTTACGCAATTTCGCATCCGTCTTCATATCTAGCGCCGAGAACGAATCATCGAAAATATAAATATCCGGATTCTTCGCCACCGCCCGCGCAATCGACAGACGTTGCTTCTGCCCGCCTGACACGTTACTGCCGCCCTGCGCGATGTGTGCATCATATTTTTTATCTAGCTTCTCGATAAACTCCTCCGCCTGCGCAATCCTCGCCGCCCGCTGCACTTGCTCGTCACTAATCTCCGGCGCGCCAAACATAATATTGCTCTTCACCGTCCCCGCAAACAAAATCCCCCTCTGCGGCACATAGCCAATCCGCCGCATCAGATCAT
The DNA here is from genome assembly GCA_964406525.1 of uncultured Candidatus Saccharibacteria bacterium. Taxonomy (GTDB): domain Bacteria; phylum Patescibacteriota; class Saccharimonadia; order Saccharimonadales; family Saccharimonadaceae; genus Nanosyncoccus. The sequence goes on from CAYOSC010000013.1 coordinate 23,549, forward strand.
CCTGCGCATAATCCTGAATATCGATTCCGTTAATCTTGATCTTCCCTTCTGTCGCCTCGTAAAATCTCGGTACCAGGTTAATCAATGTCGATTTCCCCGAGCCAGTCGATCCGATGAAAGCCGTCGTCTCCCCCGCCTTCGCCACGAACGACACTTTTTCCAAAACTTTCTCTTCCGCCTTCGCATAGGAGAAGCTCACGTTCTCAAACTCCACCGATGGCATCAAATCCGGCTTCCCCACCGTATGTTCTTTCCACTGAGTTTTATCTTTCGTGTCCAAAATCTCATTAATCCGTTTCGCCGACACATTCGCCCTCGGCAAAATCACAAACAGCATCGTCAGAAACAGGAACGACATAATCACCTGCACCGCATACTGCATGAACGCCATCATATTCCCCAGATACGCCACATCTTTCGTAATCAACGACACCCCGATCCAGATACACAAAATCGCCGTCCCGTTGAAAACCAGATTCACCAGCGGATTCTGCAGTGACATCACCTTGTTCACCCAGATTGCCAGGTTCGTCATCTCGTTATTCGCCTTGTCAAACTTCTTATGTTCCAGTTCTTCATTATTAAACGCCCGGATCACCCTCAGACCAGTCAAATTCTCCCGCGTTAGCATCGTAATCCGATCTAATAGCTTCTGGAAAATCTTAAACTTCGGCATCACGATCGTGAGAATCACCACCACCAGCACCAGCAGCACCGCCACCGACAGCACAATAATCCACGTCATATCCGGCGCCGTCACCACAGCCTGAATAATCGCCATCACTGCAATCATCGGTGCCCTTAGGAACATCGTCATACACATGATCGCCGCCTGCTGTACCTGCTGGACATCGTTCGTCGTCCGTGTAATCAGCGACGCCGTCGAAAATTCCTTCATATCCGTCACTGACAGGCTCAAAATTTTACTAAAAATGTCATTCCGAATATCTCGCGCCAACCCTGTACCAATCAAGGAAGCCAAGAAGTTCACGATCATTGCACAAACCGCCGCAATCAAGGCAAACATCACCATTTTCAGGCCAGATTCCCAGATATAGGTCAAATTCCCCGCCACGATACCATTATTCACAATCTGCGCCATAATTGCTGGCAGCTGAATCGACGACCATACCTGCGTCGCGACCAGCCCAAACAAGATCACCACTTTCCACCAATATGGCTTCAAATACCTCAAAAGCTTTAACATTAGACCATTTTATCTTTAATCCCCTCCCAAGTCAAGCCCCTATTGGCTATATTTTAAGTTCAATTAAGACTTTTAATACATTCATGGGTGTTGCTCCACAAATACCTTTTTCTCGGGACTCCCGGAGGTCACGACCGAGGATGAGCGCCTGAGACCTGTAACGACAGGCTCGAGGGACGCGACCCGAGAAAAAGTGTATTTGCGGAACAAGGCCCGCATGTCATAATTATTGACATTCTTACCATTCTGTGCTACAATTATAGCAAGCCTATTCTAGGTCAATCTTGTCATGTGAATCATGATCGTATTCTTAACAAAAGGAGGAATTCATATGTTCGGACACGGAGGCCCTGGAGGTTTCGGTGGACCTCACGGAGGTTATGGACCCGGTCCTGGCCCACACGGCGGCCGTCGCGGCGGACCGCGCGGTTTCGGCCCCAATGGTCCTTATAGCCCCAACGGCAACCCCAACAGCGCCAGCAGCACAGCATCCAGCTCCAGCCAGCCCGGCGATGAGATCGGTTTCTTTCACGGTCTCATACTCACCATTCGCGGTCACAACATCTACGATCCTACCACCAAATCTGCCAATTCTCAGGAGGCGCCCATGAGCAATCAGCCCACTTTCCGCAAACCCAATTTTACCCCTACACCCTACCACCGTGCCATTATGCGCATCGCGACCACGCTCAGCATTATTTTAGGCTGCTGCATGGTCCTATCCAATGTACTCGGCATCAAGATCATCGGCTTCGGCCCGATCATGCTCGACGGTGGAATTTTCTTCTTCCCTATCACCTATATCGTCGGCGACGTCATGGTTATGCTCTTCGATAAAGAGATCACCGAATCTGTCACCAAGGTCATCTGTGGTGTCGCCGTCGTCTTCACGCTGGCTCTCATGCTCTGCAACGTCATCCCGAACCCGCCCGGAGTCAACAACCCATCCATGGACAGCGCTTTCGGTATGTCTGTCCAAGTCTGTTTCGGCAGCATTATCGCTTTCTTCGTCAGTCGCAAAGCCAATAATACCAGCCTGCGCAAGCGACTCGCCCAGGGCAAGAGCAAATTCTGGTCTACCTTCTGGTCGTCCGTTTGGGGCCACCTCTGGGATTCGGCGCTCTTCACCTTCATCGCTTTCTGGGGCCGACATTACGGCTTCGCTACGCTCGCCCTACAAGCCTTCTCGTCGCTGGCTATTGCCGTCATCATCGAGTTCGCGCTCAACGGCACCAAACTCTGGCTCTACAAGCGCCTCAACCGATATCTGAAGAAAGTCGCCGCCCGGCAGCAGTCCTCCACTTAGCACCTTACCGCACCCCTCTCTCGAGGGGTGTTTTTTCTATGGCAAACCTTGACTTCCTAATAATTTATTGAGCAATAATACTACTTTTCTGCTATAATATATATTATGGAATTCACGATCGAAAAAACTCTTCCCAACGGTCTCGGGCGCGCCGGCATCATCAAAACTGCTCATGGCGAGATCTGCACCCCAGCCTTCATGGCCGTCGGCACTCATGGCTACGTCCGCTTCCTCTCGGCTTCCGATCTCCATGAACTCGGTGCTCAAGCCATGCTTTCCAACGGCTATCACCTCCGCCGCCAATCTCCCGAAATCGCCAAAGCTGGCGGGCTGGCTCACTGGTCGCCAAATCGTCAAGACTCCGATGATTCTCCATGGCGCGGCCCCACTCTCACCGACTCCGGCGGCTTCCAGGTCATGTCTCTCGGCTCTGGCCTCGGCAAAGTCGTCTCCATGGAAAAGGAACGTCACGTCACCAACACCGCTCATACCGAACGCCTCGCCCACGTCTCTGAGAAAGGCGTCAGTTTCCAAGATCCTTTCGATGGTCAGCCCGATTTCATCGGCCCCGAAGAATCCATGCAAATCCAATGTCGCATCGGCGCCGACATTCACATGGCTTTTGACGAGCTAACTTCTCTCGCCGACACTTACGAATATAATATTGAAGCCATGGAGCGCACCGAGCGCTGGGCTGAGCGTAGCCTCGCCGAACACATCAAGCATCGCGACAATCTCGGTTACCGCCAAAACCTCTACGGTGTCCTCCAGGGCGGCCGCTGGGAAGATCTCCGTCGCCGCACCGCCCAGCACCTTGCCAATATGGAAGTCAATGGCGTCAAATTCGATGGTTTCGGCCTCGGTGGCGCCTTTCTCAAAGAAGACCTCGGCGAAATCCTCCGCTGGTGTAACGAAGAATTACCGGTCGACAAACCTCGCCACCTCCTCGGTCTCTCCCATCCCGACGACATTTTCATCGGTGCCGAAATGGGCGCCGACACCTTCGACTGCGTCGCCCCCACTCGCGAAGCCCGCCATGGCAAAATCTACACCCGTGATGGCAATCTCAATCTCCGTCAATTCCGCGACGTCGGTAAGTCGCTCGATCCCGGCTGTGACTGTGCTACCTGCCGCGCCGGCTGGACCCTCGGTTCCCTGCGCGCGATGTGGCGCTCTGGCTACCCCGCTCAAAAGCAAAAATTCTACCGCCTCGCCTCCATTCACAACCTCCGTTTCATCGTCCGTCTCACCGAAGAAATCCGCACCGCCATCCTCCGCGACGAATTTTATCAATATAAGAACGATTTTCTCCGCCGCTATTATCACGCTTAATCACCGAGTCTATGTTATAATGATATTATGGAAAAGAAAATCATTGAAGTCGATACCAAAACTTTCGTCCGCTTCTGGCTAGTCATCCTAGCGCTCGGGCTGATCGGCCTGTTCATCTGGAAAGCCATGGCTGGCTTGATTATCGTCGGCATCGCGATTTTTCTCGCCATTGCAATCCAGCCTCTCGCTGGCCGTATCAACCGCCTTCTCAAGAAAGATAACTCCTCCGTCTCTTCAATCATCGCTTACGGCATTATTATCATCATCCTTGGCTTGATCATCTCCGTGATCGTCCCCGTCGTCATCAATGAGTCCGCCCAATTTGCCAAACAATTCCCTACCACTTTCGAACATACCGTCGGCGGTTGGGACGGTATTAATAATTTTGGTCAGACCCTCGGCATTGAAAACCTCCAACAAGAAATCCTCACCCTGCTGAAGAATTTCTCCAATACTTTTGCCAGCAACCTCGGCAATGTCCTCGTCGTCAGCGTCGGCACTATCGCCCAGGTCGCTACCAATATCGTCCTCGTCCTCGTCCTCACGCTGCTCTTTGCGCTCGAAGGTCCTAATCTTGTTCGCCAATTTTGGAATATTCTCGAAGGCAAGCGCAAGAACACCAACGTCCGCGCCTGGCAACGCGTCTCTCAACGCATCGCCACCGTCATTAGCACCTACGTCACCAAGCAGGTCACTGTCGCACTTATCGACGGCTGTGTCGTCACTATTGCTGTTTTTGTTCTTTCCCTCACCTGCGGCTTCTCTAGTGGTCTCGCCCTCCCGATGGGCCTCCTCGCTTTTATATTTTATCTCATCCCGATGTTTGGTCCAATCATCAGCTGCGCCCTCATTACGCTCCTGCTCCTCTTCAGCTCCCCGATCGCCGCGATTATCTACCTCATCTTCTACATCGTCTACGCGCAAATCGAAAATAACGTCATCGCCCCGAAACTCCAAGGCGACGCTCTCAATCTTCCTACCGCCATCGTCCTCACTGCCATCGTCATTGGTATGTACATGTTTGGCCTCGTTGGTGCGATTATTGCTATTCCGATCGCTGGCTGTATCAAAGTCTTCATCGAGGAACTTCCCAATCTCCGCGCCGCCAAAGACCGCCCTCAGCTCAAAGCATAGTGCTTCGCACCGGGCACATAACGAACCGTTTACGCTCCAAGTTCTGCGACAAATCATCAAGATATAAAAATACGCCCAGAGGGCTTATTTTTATAGCTTGGCTGGACCGGCAGGATTCGAACCTGCGAATGTCGGGACCAAAACCCGGTGCCTTACCACTTGGCGACGGTCCAATCTCCCTTCATTATACCATATTTCCTCCAATTTAGTACAATTTCTTCCCTAATTCCCCATCAAGGTCAAGATATTTAGCAAATCTCAAACCGGACAATTTTTACCCCTTCCGTCGCCACCTCACAGAGGTGAGAAACGCCAAAAGCGGACATTTTCTGCCATTTTTGTCCGCTTTTAGTAGATTTAACCAACTTGATAGGAACTCTATTACCTAGTCATTTTTGTGCTATTATGGCTCGGCGACACACCGCACGGAGTCGCCTTCATAACGATCACCATTTGAGAGATGGGGAGCGACTCCAGCACCACCCCAAAAGTATAAATGATAAGCATTGGACGAACCGCCAGCCTTACGAGACCAATAAAATCCTCTACTCCCTCCATCACCAAAATAGCTACTATAAATACGACCAGCAGAAAGCCAAAGAGCACTAGTAGAATTATAACCAATCAAATAACCGCTTCCACTGTTGCTAACATGGCTATTTATAAGGTTTTCAAATGACCCAGTACCACTGTAAGCTGGTAGTTTCCATCCTTTCGGGCAAATACTGCCAGGGGCATCTCCAGTATCTACGGCGGTACCAACTGTAGCGGTATACCAGTTATAGTAAGCGCCATACTTTAAAGAATCCGCATAATACGCTTTAGACTGAGACTGATCGCTCTCTGTGAAACCAGACTTATTTGATGCTGGAATCGTAAAACTTCCCGAAGTCATATCCGAGTTCGTACTATTGATAGTAGTGTTCATGAGTCTTAGGTTCTCGCCCATCCAGCAGTTACCATCAGCGGCTTTGTAGATCGCATAGTGATTCCCATCCCTGCTATCCTGCAGCGTAATCGTACTCCCTACTGGCACTAGCGCATTCGCTGCAGGCGTATTCGCGCAATATCTATCCGAGAAGTTCTCCTTCGTCACCTGCTGCATAGTCTTCAGATTCGTCTTCTCGATCTCATTTCCCGCCGTATCCTTCCAGCTCGCCCCATCCGCCACGCACCGTACGGAGTAACCGTTGTAGCGACTACCATTAATCGTACCTGGGCGTAAGTCGGAATCGCCATTAAAATACAGATAGTAGGCGTAGTCGCTAAGGTGGTAAGGAGTACCAGACCAATAGTAGCCATGGGTACCTGGGTTGTAGAGCTGAGCATTACCGACATATCCGGCGGCAGGAAAATTATACGAGCTCTTCTGTATAATCGTAAAGTCCAAACCATTAAGAACGCCAAACTCACCTGTACCTGTACTGCCGCTACCACCGCCCGCAGGTAGGTGCCAGTTCTTTGGACAGATGCTTTCTGCGGCTTGGCCACTAGTAATAACGCTGCCGGTACGATTGAGCTTGCATGATTCTGCTGTCGCCGCACACCAAGAGTAATAGTTACCATAGTCAGATTGCCATCCATTTTTATCACCAGGATTGCTCCAAGCTACTGTCATGCCAGGTGCGCCATTCATCATTTGAACAGCTTGGTAATTACTAGTGTCCCAAGTCGTAGCGCTAGTTGGCAAACCCCAATCGCTATTCACATCAGAATCATCAGGAGTCAATTTTGCACCACCATCCAATGCCAAGTTCTGTTGCATCCAACAATTCCCATCATGCAGCTTCACAATCGTATAGCTCTTCCCGTCCCGTCTGTCGATCAAAGTCTTCGTCGGCACATTCGTCACGCCTTTCACAGGCGTCGCCGGCTCGTCGCAATATTCCGCCTTCATGTCCTGCATGTACTTCATCGTACTCCAAGAGCTCACCACTCTCGGCGTCGCAGTCAGTTGCAAGTTCACGTTCGCCGTATAGTTCCCCGTCGCCACATCCTCCCCAAATCTCGCCGCGAAGGTCAGTTTCTTATTACACTCTAGATTATCGTTCGTCACACTGCCACAATCCAGCGATTTTCCTCCAGTGGTTAAGGTCTGGTAAGCCAAGTTCGCATCCGTCGTACTCGTATCTCCCCAACCATATCCCCAAGTGTTCGGCGCTAGTTCATATCCAAACTTACCACCTGCCCCACTAATTGTCGAGGTTCCGGCTAAATTCGTCGGTCCAGAAATCGTCAACGTATAGGCCGCAATATCCTTCCCGCTCACTTGCACGCTATGGCTATGATAAGCAGTCTGACCCTGCACCGTTTCCGTCACACTATTATCTACCGTCCCGCCATCAATAGTTAAGGAAATCGTATCATTCACCGCCCGTGCCGATGAATCATCCGCCGCACTCACCCTCTCGTAATTAGAACATGTACCCAACATCATCGTGAGTCCCAAAAGGAGAACGACCATACAACTTAGAGGAATACTATAAGAAACTAAAT